>DJUJ01000240.1:6170-11566 GCA_002438345.1 Paenibacillus sp. UBA6285 | reverse complement strand
GAAAGGGAGATTCTCTCCTCTCAGGTGAGGAGTCCTGGTTATTTGGACAGATCCAGAAGGAAGGACATTCCATTCTGTATCATCCACAGATGGCGGTTGATCATTTTGTTCCTACGAATCGTTTAACCGAGGATTGGATTATGAAACGTTATTATAGCCAGGGCATCTCCAACGCAGTAAAGAGCGAGGGAATGAAGGGAAAGCTGCTCCTGCTAGGAAAGACAGCCGCTAAGCTAGTGTATATTCTAGCAGATATGGTCCTTTCGAGAAGCAAGGGCAGGAGGCTCCTGAATAAATGTAGGCTGGAGAGTATTCGCGGAACTCTTCATATGATTCTGGGCCTTAAGAGGCATTCCGCAGCGGGGTGAGGGAATAACATGACAAATTTTGAGTGGGGCTCCAAAATCAATGCTTTACCATACGGGATGCTCTATCTCATCTTGGCCCTTTTCTTCGGAACGGCGGTCATTTACCAGCCGACGATTGCGATAGCTGCCGTACTTCTGATTATTTTATTAGGGATCTCGATATCTAGGCCTCAGCTGATCAGCTATTTCGTTCTATTCACGACGGCGATATCCATTAATTTTTTAGTCGATGGCAGTCTTTTTGGAATTGAAATACTGTCCCTTTATAAAATGGCTATCATCGCGCTTCTCGTCCCCTGCATGCTAGTGAATGGTTTGCGATTTCATCTAAGTCATCCCATTTGGGCCATGGTCATGCTGCTGATCATAACCTTTACAGCTTCCATCTGGTTGCCGCAGATGACATCATCGATTGCTATCAAAGCTTTTATTGGTCTTTCCATTCCGTTCGCTTTCTTATTAATTAATTGGAAAAAGGAAGTCGCGAAGCGGCAAATTCGAATCATCTGCTTACTACCTTTAGTAAGTGTAGGTGTAGGATTGCTACTGCAGATTGCTCATATCCATAATTTTCTCAATGTAGAGTTTACAGGCGCTGTACGGATTCAGGGGGCGAATATTCCGGCGCATTTAGCCATGCTGGCTTTTATGGGAGTCGCAATCCCGTTCATTGAGGTAAAGCGGAATCCGAAGCATGCACGGTACTTTTATATTCTGCTGGTTTTGAATTTCTTCATTCTGATTGGAACTGGAACAAGGGGGCCTATGCTGGCCCTGGTACCTATGATTCTGTATTACTTCTATGACATTTTACGCCAATATCTGAAGGGCAAATCCTTTTTATTAATTCCGCTGATGGGTTCCTTGTTCCTGATGATTGTCGCGGTATTCTGGCAGCTCGAAAATCTTAAAAAGCGTTCCTTCGAGAGATCGACCGATAGCGCTGTTGATTTGTCTGGACGGTCGGAGGCATGGGAGTATTTTCTGAATAAGGCCGCGGGATCTCCTTGGTCAGGTAGAGGGCTCGGCTCAGTTACTGTTGCGAATGATGGAACACTGTACAAAGGTTTTGTTGTTCCGCATAACGAGTATATCCGTTTTTANNGGGTACATTGGCTCCATATTGCTGCTGCTCTCCCTATTGGCTGTGTTTTATCTAGTTTATAGAGCTCTGGCGCCGCCGGTTAAAGCCTATTATCTGCTCTTTCTAGCAGGATTCCTAATCTATTCATTTTCCGACAATACGCTGTCGACGGTCCAATCTATTATTCCGTTTTGTTGGTACCTAAACTGTCTGTACCGATCTTCACAGCCAACCGATTCCCCACAAAAAGAAGTGATACGATGAACCAAGTGAATATGTTCGATGTCAAATTTGATAATTATGATTTTATGGATTTGCTTGATTACATTGATAAAACCATACAGGAAAGGAATCAATCCTACATCCTGACCTGCAACGTGGACCATGTGATCAAGCTTCGGAAGGACAAAGAATTCCAAATGGTGTACTCCGAGGCAGGAGCTGTCGTTGCAGATGGCATGCCGCTCATCTGGGCATCCAAAATGCTAGGCAAACCGCTGAAGCAGAAGGTATCTGGAGCTGATCTATTCAGTCGTCTTGGCAATGCTTTTGAGCAGAGGAAGTACCGGCTGTTCTTCTTAGGCTCAGCTGAAGGCGTGCCGGAGCGAGCAACCATGAATCTTAAAGCGGCTTATCCAGGAATCAACATCGTCGGCTGCTACTCTCCATCTTATGGTTTTGAGCACAACGATGAGGAGAATGAACGTATTGTAAAAATGCTTACGGAAAGTCAGCCTGACATCGTATTTGTCGGAGTGGGAGCTCCCAAGCAGGAGAAGTGGATTTATCGTCACTATACTTCTTATCAAGCCCCGATCTCGATCGGCGTGGGAGCGACCTTTGATTTTCTCTCAGGGTCGGTGAAACGGGCGCCGGATTTCATGCAGAGAACGGGTCTTGAATGGTTCTGGCGTCTGAGTCAGGAGCCAGGAAGACTCTGGAAAAGATATCTTGTGGATGATGCACAATTTCTAGTGCTATTGCTCAAAGAGTTGCGCAAGCGTGATAAAGCAAAGGGAGGAGGCCTGGAATGAGTGATGATGAGCGAGAATGAGAACAAGTTGCCGCTCCCATCCGTAAATCCCATCCAGAGCGCTGGAGTCATCGGCGGAATGATGATTATGGGACTGCTTCTTCCACTGATGATTGGCTTCGCCAGTGCGAAGCTGGACTACTCGAACAGTCTGCAGGGTGCCATCCTATCGACCATATTATTCCCGGCTTTTCTTCTAGCACTGCTCAGACCCAAATTCNNCAAATTGTTGGTTTCTTACACCTTGCTAATTTGGGCGGTAGCTCCAGAACTTCGACGTATCATTGATTGGTCACAGGATGTGTACCACTCTGTATCCTTGTTAAGTCTAGCCCCATTGTTAACTGGAGCAACGCTAGCGATTCCGGTACTAAGAGAGATTCATAAGATTCAGAAATCATCTACCCGGATTATTCTGCTCTTCGCAGTAGCGCTAGTCTACGGAGCCATCATTGGACTTACTAAGAATGGGATGGGATCGGTTTACGACTTGGCGAATTATATTGTTCCACTGTTGTTGCTGCCCTACTTTGCGGTTACGCGGTTCAAGCCCAAGGATATAGACCGACTGTTATACACTTTTGCCAATATTGCTGTCATGGTTGCCATTTATGGAATAATTCAATATTTAACCGTTCCACCTTGGGATGCTTTCTGGATGAGGCATGCGGATATGCTGTCCATAGGAACGCCTTATCCACTCGAGATTCGCGTGTTCTCAACGCTGAATTCTCCTGGTCCTGCGGCAACTTTCCTGGTATTCGCACTAGTCCCTATGATTCTAGAAAAAAGATGGCAGGGAACCCTGCGCTGGATTGGCGTTCTGCTAGTTGTAATCTGTCTTTTGACTACGCTGGTTCGTTCAGCTTGGCTGGTTCTAGTGGTTATGCTGCTCATGTACATCGGCTCATCTCCATCCAAAGGCAAGTGGAAGACCTTAATTCAGTTGGTATTTGTAGCATCGCTACTATTCTGGATTGTACCTAAACTGCCTGGAGCGGAAGGATTGGTTGCACGGGTGGAGACACTTTCTTCTGTGAAGGAAGACCAATCGTATAACGAGCGGCTAAGTCTATGGCAGAACATGCTACCAATGGTCGCTGCGAATCCGGTTGGAGAGGGAATAGGCAGTGTAGGGCAGAGCACCAAGCTAGGAAATAGCGGTGAGCTTGGCGAGTACGGAAATATGGATAATGGTGTGATTGCATTATTGCTAACCTTCGGTGTTCTGGGAGCGGTCTTCTTCTTCGGTGCTTTGGGTACTGTCGCCAAACAGATACTTACCAGAGTAACCAGTAAGGATATATGGCAACCGTACGCGCGGCTTGCTCTGGCTGCTTGGACCGGTGCAGTAGTCAGTCTAGTATCAGACAATGGGTTCCCTGGACTCAAGGGATATTTGATCTGGATGTTGATTGGTCTTGGGCTTAGTGCAAGAGAGATTACTCAGAGCAGAAAGAAGGAATTACCTCATGCAGCAGTTGAACGCAAAATCGCTCCCCACTAACACAATCTGGTCTACTCTCAAGCGTTTCACGAAGAGTAAGGGTAATAGCTCAGCAGCCATGAAAACCATGATAGTCAGCGTATTGGTTCTGCTGATTAACATTCTGACAGGTGTGTTGACAGCCCAATATTTGGGTCCGACCGGTCGCGGGGAACAGACAGCGATGATGAACTGGTCACAGTTTCTGGCGTTCAGCATGAGCTTTGGAATTCCGTCGGCATTGATTTATAACGCTAAGAAGAATCCGGATGATGCCGGCGTGTTGTACCGGATGTCCCTTCTACTTGGCATTGGCTTTGGGATCGTGGCCATGATTATAGGCATACTGGTCCTGCCCTATTGGTTGAAATCCTTCAGTCCGGAGGTTGTCGCTTTTGCACAGTGGTCGATGATTCAGTGTCCACTTATGGTCGTCTCCCAGATCAACAATGCGGCCTATCAATTTAGAGGGGAATACCAGAAGTTTAATGGTCTTCGTTATGTGATTCCACTGCTAACACTAGTCATCATTGGGATTCTGATTATGGGAGGGTGGATGAATCCTTTTACAACGGCTCTTGCTTATCTCGTTCCAGGAGCTCCACTCTTCATCGGGATGACGATTTCCCTGTTACGCACCTATAGAGTAAAGATGAAGGATGCCTATCTGAATTTCAAAAGATTGTTTACTTACGGACTTGGGTCCTACGGCAATGATTTGCTTGGTCAGTTCTCTTACTATATCGATCAGATTGTAATTGCAGGCTTGTTAAGACCGGCTGATCTGGGACTTTATGTAGTGGCAGTGAGTTTATCACGGATGGTTACTTTCTTCTCGAGCTCCATTACGGTTGTGCTGTTCCCTAAAGCTTCTGAACTTTCGAAGGAAGAGGCCATTTCTCTTACCTTCAAGGCGTTTAGAATAAGTACTACCTTTACACTGTTAGGCTCCTTGGTCCTGATGGTTGTAGCCCCCCTTGTGATTCCATTGCTGTACGGAAAAGATTTCAATACGGCGCTAACCGTGTTCCGATTGCTGCTCTTGGAAGTAACCATTAGCGGAGGAACGATTATTCTGGCGTAAGTATTTATGGCGCTTGGCAAGCCCAAATTTGTATCGATGCTTCAAGGCTTTGGTCTGATCTTGGTGATTCCGCTCTTATTCTTGCTGATTCCGAAGTACGGCTTGCTCGGTGCAGGATTGGCGATGCTCTCATCAGCAGTACTACGCTTCCTATTCATCATCTTTAATATAAGATTCAACTTGAAAGTTAAGCTTCCTCGACTGCTGATTACTGGGCAAGACATTCAGTGGATGAAGAAGACGATGAATTCATATATTCGCAAGAAACCTATGGATGTATAAGACAGCAAAAAGGAGGAACCTTCATGGATTCAGTGACAAGCGTGTTAGGCGGCCCCGGC
>DJUJ01000240.1:0-6165 GCA_002438345.1 Paenibacillus sp. UBA6285 | reverse complement strand
GTATCATTGCTCAAGATGACGAAATTCGAATAGCCAAAGCCATTCAGTCCTGTAGGCTATTTGCTGACGAGGTGGTTGTCATCGACGGAGGTAGCAAGGATGGGACGGTGGAGTTATCCGAAAGCTTGAATTGCCGGGTATTCGTCAACCCATGGCCCGGATATGCGAAGCAGAGAGAATTCGGAGTGGAACGCGCCGTCCATGATTGGGTCTTTCTTATTGATACCGACGAGATTGTCAGTGATGAACTGGCCGCAAATATTCTTGATCGAAAGAAAGTGCTCACAGACCCAACCGCTGCTTATTCCATCTACCGGATCGGTGATTTTCTCGGAAGATGGCTGAATCACGGAGAATACCTAGTACGCCTTTATAATCGTAAGCAATATGGCATTCTTAACAGCTTGGTGCACGAAAGACCTGAGGTATCTGAAGAACGGACCGTCCGATTAAACGGAACACTCTGGCATCAGGGATTCCGCAGCATTAACGATCATGTGATGCGATTTAATAAATACACGGATCTGGAAGCTCAAAGCGCTTATCTCAGCGGCAAGCCTTTTCGACTCAGTCGGCTGCTCGTACGTCCGCCAGCTCGCTTTGTTCAGCAATATTTTGTGCATGGATTGTTCAAGAAAGGGATATCAGGTTTCGCGGTCGCTATATTCTGGGTGATGTATGAATTCATGGTCGGCTTCAAGCACTACGAATTGAATCACTCCGCTAAGCTAGCTCAGCACAATGCGGAAGGGCAAGCCGAGCCAGAGAAAAAGGGGGAGAGAAGTTATGCCGTACAGTGACGGATTGAATATTATGACGACTGGTCTTAGCTGGCCATCGCTACAGCCGGGTGGACTCAATACGTATTTCAAATCCGTTTGCGAGCAGCTCTCTTCACGCAACAAGGTACACGCCTTAATCTGCAGTCTAGAAACACCGTCTACCCCGGAAGAGTTAAAGATCCATAATGCAGGGGATCCAAAGGATGGGATCTGGAAACGGAAGGATGACTTTCAGCGTAAGGCGGCGGATCTAATGGGAGAAGGGAGTGGGCGTATAGACATTCTATACACACACTTTGCACCCTATGGTATCGGACCCGCATTGGAAGCTAAGAAACGTGGAATTCCAGTAATCATGACCTTTCATGGACCTTGGAATGAGGAAATGAAGATGGAGGGGCGCGGCATTAAACATCGGGTCAAGAGTACCATTGCCAAAAACATTGAACATAGAGCCTATAAGCTGGCAGATAAATTTATTGTTCTGAGCGAGACGTTCCGTGACATGCTTCATAAGCTACATGGCGTGCCATTACACAAAATCATAGTTATCCCGGGAGCGGCTAATGTAGAACGTTTCGTTCCTGCTCCCAATCGGCTAGCAATCCGCAGAACCTTGAATTTACCTGAGGGTGCAACGACGGTGTTAACCGTAAGACGTCTGGTAAATCGGATGGGACTGCTTCAATTGCTTGAAGCTTGGAAGCAGGTGTCCGAACGCTTCCCGAATGCAATTCTGCTTATTGGGGGTAAAGGCCCACTACGCGGGGAATTGGAAGAAAAGATCGCTGATTATGGCTTAAGCAGTAAAGTAAGGCTGCTGGGTTTCATTCCGGATCATGAACTGGTTTCTTATTATCAAGCTGCGGATTTGTTCGTAGTTCCCTCACAAGCACTGGAAGGCTTCGGTCTGATCACTGTGGAGGCGATGGCCTCGGGATTGCCAGTAATGGCTACACCGATCGGTGGGAACAAGGAGATATTGGCAAGCTTTAGACCGGAGCTTCTGTTCAAAAGTGCAGCGAGCGAGGATATGGCTGAAGGCATGATTCATATGTTAAACAACCGAAAGTTGCTTCCGAGCCGTGATGAATGCAGGGAACATGTCCTGGAAAAATACACCTGGGAGCGTGTCACTGACCAAGTGGAGTCTGTATTCCTAACTGCATTAGGAGATGAGGTGGCAACGAAATGCTAAAAGTCGCTTATATAGATCACACGGCGAAATGGAGTGGTGGAGAGGTTGCGTTGTTCAACGTCCTCACGAATATCGGAGAGCATATTGAACCACTCGTGATATTGGCAGAAGAAGGAACATTGGCAGAACGCTTGCGGGAAAAGGGAATTGATGTGCGTGTTGTTCCCCTGGATGAAAGTATTCGTAGTCGTAACCGGAATGCTGTGAATCTGGGAGCACCTGCTGCTGCGTTTAAGCTGCTTTCATACGGGCGTAAGCTTACACCGTTACTCAAGCAGGAGAAGGTTGATTGTGTTCATACCAATTCTCTGAAGTCAGCGCTTTATGGAACGATCGCCGCTAAGAAAGCAGGCATTCCCTTAATCTGGCACATTCGAGATCATATTGGTGCCCCTTATCTAAAGCCCATTGTAGCCAAAGTGATTCGGCTCCTGTCTCGACTGCTTCCAAACGGTGTAATTGCCAATTCACATTCTACGTTGAACGCATTGGATCTACCTAGTTCCAAGAAAACACTAGTTGTTCACTGTGGCTTCGGTAAAATCATTGGAAACGGAATCGGTAATCGGAATCAGAAGGATTTTAACGTGTTGTTGGCGGGGCGATTAGCGCATTGGAAGGGCCAACATATCGTACTGGAAGCAGCGAGGATGCTTAAGCAAGATCCCCGTGTGAAATTCTGGCTAGCGGGTGACGCTCTGTTTGGAGAGGCGGAATATAAACAAGAGCTGCTTCGGAAGATTGAAAGAGATGAGCTCACGAATGTAAGTCTACTAGGTCATGTGGAAGACATTCAAGGATTAATGGGTACGGCCAATTTGCTGATTCACACCTCGATAACACCAGAGCCATTTGGTCAAGTGATCGTAGAAGGGATGGCAGCTGGACTTCCGGTCATCGCATCTAATGAAGGCGGACCCATTGAAATTGTAGTTCCTGGGGAGACGGGGATGCTGATCCAGCCTGGGGACCCAGCCATTCTTGCTGAGTCTATTACTTGGATGTTGGAACATCCAGAGGATAGAAAGCGGATGGCGGCTAATGGAGTGAAGCGGGTGAAGGAACATTTTGTAATAGAGAATACGGTTAAGGACATAGTCAACTACTATAAAGGCCTGCTGACGAGCACCTAACAGATCATAGGGCCCAAGGTTGATGCTCCTGAAAGCAGATCGCTGAAGAAGATGCTCCATAAAACTTTGAGGATGATTCACATGAAAATTGCGATAGCGCATGATTACTTAATCCAAATGGGCGGAGCGGAAAGAGTCGTGGAAGTCTTTCACCACATGTATCCGGATGCTCCGATCTTCACGACGGTTTTTAACGGATCCCGCCTCACTGACAACCTCAAAGATGCGGATATCCGAGCCTCCTGGCTACAAAAAATTCCGGGAGTGAAGACCAATTTTAAAGGGGTGCTGCCACTTTATCCCATGGCCATCCGTGATTTGGACTTTCGCGGTTTCGATATCGTCCTGAGTTCCAGCAGTGCTTTTATGAAAAGCATTCAGGTGCCGAAGCATACGTTTCATCTTTGTTACTGCCATACTCCTATGCGGTTTGCATGGGATTACGACACTTACATGGAACGGCAGTCGAATTCCGGTCTGTTCAAGAGATTGCTGAAGGTGTATATGCAGCAGCTCAAGACTTGGGACCAACGGACATCCAAAAATGTAAATCAGTTCGTGGCCAATTCTTCTGTAGTGAAGACACGGATTCAGAACTATTATCACCGGGATGCCGATGTCATATTTCCACCTATCAATACCTCACGTTTCACAAGCTCTTCATCGATCGGAGATTATTATTTGATCGTTTCCCGTCTTGTCTCCTGCAAAAGGATCGACCTAGCGGTTGAAGCATTTAATCGTAACGGTCTGAAGCTCTACATCGTCGGTGACGGACCTGACCGAAAGCGTCTTGAAGGGATGGCTAAAGACAATGTGTCGTTTCTGGGGAGGTTGGAGGATGAACAAGTTACGGGATTGATGGCGCAATGTCGGGCGTTTATTTTTCCGGGAGAAGAGGATTTTGGGATTACACCACTGGAGGCTAATGCTGCTGGAAGACCAGTGATAGCCTATCAAGCCGGTGGTGCACTGGATACGATTATTCCTTATGTCAATGGTGTCTTCTTCGAGCATCAAGAAGTGGATGACTTGCTGAAGGCCATTTATGAGGTGGAGTCCTATGCGTGGGATATCGATCAGATTATGGGCCATGCACGGAAATTCGATGAGCAGGCGTTTATGATCCAATTCAAGCAATACGTGGAACAGGCCTACGTCAATTTTCTAAAAGGGGAATGATTCTATGAAGCTAGCAGTAATCGGTACGGGCTATGTCGGTTTAGTATCCGGCGTATGCTTTGCGCTGGGAGAGAATCAGGTCATCTGCGTCGATAAAGATGTGGAGAAAATCAACAAGTTAAACCGGATGGAATCTCCGATCTATGAACCCGGAATCGAAGCATTGATTGAAATAAACTTCCGTGAGGGACGCTTGTCCTTCTCTACTGATCTTCAAGAATCGGTACGCTGCTCTGATATCATCATTCTTGCTGTTGGTACGCCCTCTCTCCACAATGGGGAGGTGGACTTACAATATATCGAAGAAGCAGTTATCGAAATAGCCAATGCGATGGATGGTTACAAAATTATAATGACCAAGTCTACGGTTGTAGTGGGGACGAATGAGAAAATACGAAAAATGATATCGGATCGTACAAAGCATCCTTTCGATATCGTATCTGCTCCTGAGTTTCTACGCGAGGGCTCCGCGATTCGGGATACGCTTCATCCTGACAGGGTTGTAATCGGACTAAATAATCCTGAATTAGTGCCAACCATGCGCCAGCTTCATCAAGGATATACCGACAATATCTTCGTGACCGATATCCGAAGCGCAGAAATGATCAAATATGCATCCAACGCCTTTTTAGCGACCAAGATCTCTTTTATTAATGAAATCTCTAATATTTGTGAAAAAGTGGGAGCTGATGTGACCGAGGTGGCGGAAGGAATGGGCATGGACCGAAGAATTGGATCCTCCTTCCTGCAAGCTGGTATTGGTTATGGAGGCTCCTGCTTTCCGAAAGACACCAATGCCCTTATCCAAATCGCTGGTAACGTGGATTACGATTTTAAGCTACTGCAATCCGTTGTTGAGGTGAACAGAGAGCGGCGATTCATGATCATTCCAATGCTGCGCGAATCATTAGGAACATTGAACGGTGCGGTTATAGGGATATGGGGTTTGGCGTTCAAGCCGAACACAGATGATGTTCGTGAGACCCCTGCTCGGGAAATTATTGAGATGCTTGTCGCGGAGGGGGCGATCGTGAAGCTATACGATCCCATCGCTGCTGATAACTTCCGGCAGCAATATGATCATCCGCAGCTCCGTTGGTGTACGCTTCCCGAGGAAGCGGCTGAGGGCTGCGATGCTGTATGCCTGCTTACTGCTTGGGGAGTCTTTAAGGATATAAATCTGCAAAAGGTAGCCAACGTCATGCGCCGGAAGGTGCTGATCGATGGCCGTAACGTCTACACGAAAGAGCAGGTTGAGGGCACCGGCCTATCTTATTATTCGATAGGACGCCCGCAGTTGAGCGGTCTGAACGATTATTTTCCCGCACAGCCTGCTGAGGTTAATTCTTAGATTATATTAGTTGAACTTAAGATTTTTCTATTAAGGTAAGAGCGTGACTGCGGTGAATGTTTGGACTTCCGGCCGCTGTTGTCATCAGATTTCTTGATTATTTACCGTGTTTCACGGTTGGAATCCGGTGACAGCCCCTGCTTCCGAAGCGAGCTTTCCTACGGAAAGCTTTCAGGCGGTCACTACGTTCCTACAGTTCCAAACTTCCCCTCCGTCACTTTTCCTTTTTAGAATGTTTTTTAGTTTAACTTATATAGTTTTATATTTCAGTTGTTTGTTGCTGCCGTCGAAGGCGGCAAAAGCATCTTTAGCAATCATCCCATCAGCTCCCGCTGGAACAGCCGGGAAGCAAGGTAAGGGTAAGGGTGAGGTTGCTCCAGCGAGCGAAAGCGAGAGGAAACCATCTAAAAAAGGTTGTTAGGAAGGGAGCGGAGAGGATTATTGGAACTGTAGAAGCGTTAGCGTTCGCCTTTATCCTCAGATTTCTACCGCGAGATGCGGTTCAAATCAGGAAATCTG
>DJUJ01000143.1:9134-13760 GCA_002438345.1 Paenibacillus sp. UBA6285 | reverse complement strand
GCGTCCGATCAATAATCTTAAGATCCAGAGCCTCTTCAAGGTTCCGTACTTGCGCTCCGGACAGTTCTTGATCAAAGATAGCCGTATTAGCTCCAAGACCATCAGCGGCCATTCGGAGCTCTTCTACTTTGCCTTTGCCAATAAACCATCTAGAATCGGGCGTTTCCTTATTCTGACGAAGCACATCCAGGACTTCAACGCCTGCTGTTTCTGCTAATTGCACNNACATCAATTCCTGTTCTTTTAATTTTATCTGTGACGAGACTTACCAATATCGCTCGATCTTGTACATCTGTTTCCGTATCATGCGTAGTTATTGCCATGTATGCCATGCTCCTTATGACGGTGATAGAATCCTGTACTTCATAATTTGAAATCTTCTGTTCGAAGCGTCATTAATTCCTGCTTGCCCGGGCTGTTACTTTCATACTGATTTAACAACCTTACAGCCTGACCACGAACAGCTTTCTCAATGGCGTTGCGAACATACCGCGCATTACTGAAAGCATGAAGGCTTTCCGTCTTCTCTACTAACAAATGCTGTTTTAACTTGAGTGTCGCCTGAGGCATCAAAATATAGTCGCGCTCTTTTGCCATCAATTCAGCGATTTGCAGTAGTTGATCGATCGTATAATCGGGAAATTCAACCTGTATCGGAAAGCGTGAAGGAAGTCCGGGATTACTCATCAAAAAATACTCCATCTCTCCAGAGTATCCAGCTAAGATAAGGATAAATTGACTGCGATGATCCTCCATAGCCTTGACCAACGTATCAATCGCTTCTTTTCCNNCCTTTTCTCCACCGCGAGCAAGACTATAAGCCTCATCGATAAACAAAATACCGCCCAAAGCCTTTTTCACCAGATCGCGAGTCTTCTGTGCAGTATGACCGATGTATTCACCGACAAGGTCGGCTCTCTCCACCTCAATAAGATGTCCTTTGGTCAGCACACCCATACGCTGGAACAGCTTAGCTACGATTCTAGCCACGGTAGTCTTGCCAGTTCCGGGATTCCCTTTAAAGACCATGTGATACGCTTGCCCGCCACTTACAAGTCCTGCCTCAGCACGCATTTGAGCAATCTGTAACAAGGCGTAGATTTCAAAGACTAGCTCTTTGATATTGTCCAGACCCACTAAACCTTCCAATTCTTGCGTTAACTCTTGGAATAGGCTAGTGTGGCCGTGATTTTTTGGAGGCACCGGCCGGGTCTCTACAGAAGGGTTAGTTATAGCTGGAGGCTCTTGACTCCGCAATACAATATTGATTTGTCGAGACGGTCTTTCTTCCTCCCGTCCGCTGGCCGCTGCTACGCGTCCGCTCATCGGTATCACCTCATTATCCAGGGCTGACTTCTCTAATCAAGTCTATTCCGGCTTATGGAGTGTTATTAGAAGATTCGGGATATTTTGGACAAATCACAGGAATAGCTGCTGAAGCTTCCATTTCGTGTAGGCTAGAATCTCGCGCGACTTATGCATAGTCATCGATAGAACGTTTGATTCAGTAAGTCCTAACTCAGGATTCACATATCCGAGCTCATCTGCAATTTCATAAGACCGCCATCCATGATAAGTATGTGTAATGATAATCGCTGAAGACAAACCCTCACGTGTCATAATCTCTTTACTAAACAAAAGATTCTCGTAAGTGCTGGTAGCTTTATTCTCTACATAAATAGCACTCTCCGGCACACCCTGAGCTACCAAATAATTTCGCATCCCTTGACCTTCGGTATATTGTAAATCTGGTTTATCTAAACCACCAGTAACAATAATACGAGGGAACATTCCCTCTCGATAAAGCTTCAGCCCGTAATCCAAGCGTTCCTTCAGTCCAGGGCTAGGCTCATCCCCCCACATCGACATGCCAAGAATGATCCCAGTGTCCGCTTTTTGCATAGGATCAGTCGTGGCAGCTTTATTAATATTCCTTAATGCATAAGCACACCACAACAATCCAGCAATCACAATAATCGTTAAAGCAATAAGCAACGTTCGTTTTGACCAGAATCTGCGTTTTTTGGAAACAATCCGAATCGGGGAAGAGTCTCTTCCGTAGACGTACCATTCCATTTCTTTATTTCCTCCTGAATTCTCCATGATGAAATAATTCGGCACGATGCTTCAAAGATAGTGAGAAATAAGGGAAAGCGTGGGCATCGATGCCGCGTAAAATAGTATTGGCCGTCTCCCAAGCGAGTTTATAATCGCTTTCTGAGATATCTTCCCTCTCCAGCGCTTCCTCCAATTCATCCTCATCAAGCAAAAAAACCTCGCCGTTCCAAAGCACAACCACATCCAGATACAAATCATCAAACCACGGAACTCCTTGATCTGTGACGCCTTGCACCTTGCAGGTGTCTATGTACCATTGAATAATATTTTGCCGTTCGTCAAACATAGCCGTCACAATATAGTGACTGTCTTTGGGGAAATATTGCAACCAGGAATAACCTTTATCCGCAATGCGATATGTATGCCGTCCATAGCTCTTCCACAGTGGTTCTTTCAGCCCGTAAATGGTATAAAGCGTAATATATCCGCTGAATTCCCGGCTCTCCACATAGCGGCAGGCAAAATGGCGACGCGTAATCCGGCGCCAGTTGGCCCGGTCTCCGAATTTACGTTTCATAGAAATTACCCTCTCCAGTATGGTGTCTTCAGCTTACCACATTTAGAGGATACACTCAAAACATCCCGCAAAATACAGCAAATTATTCCTGTAGATGTAAGAAGAAATAAAAAAAGCTGCCCCAAAAGTAGTCTTCACTACTTTTGAGACAGCCTCGATTAATCGAAAAGTTTACTTTATGAAATTCCGACTCTTTACTACTGAACAGACGAATCACCATTCACAAAGCCTGCCTCTTGATCGGGGCTTGTGGTTACATTCCCACTGTCATTCCCCGAACTTCCGCCGCCAGAAGGTACATCTGGTGGAGCGGTCGGTATCGGTGTTGCTGATGGTGGAGGCGTAGTGAATTCAGGCAAGGTTCCTGTTCCACCATTATTCCCGCCTACATTGTTGCCACCACCATTATTTCCACCAGTGCCATTATCCCAGCCATTGTCTCCACCATTCTCAGGTGTTGGTGTTGGAAGATTAGGGTCAATGGTTGGCTCAGGTGTTGGCATCTCATCCTGCACAGAGACTGTAACCACATTTGATGGTTCACTTTCCACTTGGGTTGCAGGATCATAGGAAGTAACATAATACTCGTAAACCAGACCAGGCAGTGCACTAAAGTCCCCTGCACTAGTCGTGACTGTATTTAACAATAAACCGAAATCAGCCTCTGATGTCTCTCTACGATAGATACNNGTAGATGGATCATAAGCTGCTGTAAGTCCACTAACATTCTTAGCTGGTTCAGGTGTTTCTGTAGGTGCAGGAGCTATTTCATTTTTTAGTTTTGGAAAGGATTTCTTAGGAACATCCCTTAATGCTTCCTCCATTACCTTACCCCAGAACGCTGCGGCAAGCCCACTGCTATTCTTAAGCAGATGTTTCTTACTTGGCTTGTCATAACCCATCCACACCGCTGCTGTCCATTCTGGTGTGTAACCTACAAACCATACGTCTCTGTTCGATTTGATTCCAGAATATCCACTTTGAGTTGTATCGGTCTTACCCGCAACAGGACGGTCAATCCTTGCTTTTCTACCCGTACCATCTTCAACAACCTTTTGCATCATCTCAGTCATTTGATAAGCCGTCTCCTGACTCATAACACGTTCAGGCGTTAAATTGGCTTTGAAGACGGTCTCTCCACTACTATCAGAGATCGATTTAATGGAATAAGATTCTCGTAGTTCACCGCCATTTGCAAAAGCACTGTAGGCTTGTGCCATTTCCAGTGTATTTGTTCCCTTGCTCATGCCTCCGAGAGCGAGCGAGAGGTTCTTGTCCTCATCTTCCAGACCAATCCCCAGTTTCTTGGCGAATTTAAATCCAGTATTCACTCCAATTTCATTAAGCAGCCAGACCGAAGGAATATTCTCCGATTTCTGTATAGCATCACTCATACTGATATTCTTGGAATACCCGTGAAGGTTGGTCGGACAATAGTTCGAGAAACACTGCTTCTCATTGCTTAACGTAGAATACATGTCGTACTTTCCAGTTTCCAGTGCTGGAGCGTAAGAAACGATTGGTTTAAAGGCAGAACCTGGAGAACGTCGGCTGCCAGTTACACGACTGTAGCCTTTTTTCTCATAATTCCGTCCACCAAGGAGTGCGACAATGCCGCCATTCTCTTGATTAACGATGGTTATAGAACCTTGTACCAGCTCGTCATCTACACTCTTCTCGAAGTTATCACTGTCTGCAAAAGCGTCCTCTACGGTTTCTTGAGCATGTTTATCCATCGTCGTGTAAATCTTATAACCACCAATATTCAGATCATCTTCGGACAAGCCAAACTTCTCTTCCGCTTCTTCCACTGCGAAATCAATAAAAGCTTGATAACGCTGTTTCTTTACAGGCGGCTTATAATTATAATCCACGGCTTGCGCTTCGTTTTTCTCTTGCTCTGTAATGTAACCTTGCTCATACATAAGCTGAAGCACTACTGCGCGACGTTCCTTTGAAAGTTCCGGATTGCGGAGGGGGTTGTACCGAGT
>DJUJ01000143.1:7062-9081 GCA_002438345.1 Paenibacillus sp. UBA6285 | reverse complement strand
TAACGCTACTGCAATGGATACCTCGGTCGCTTTACGGAAAAATGTCTTATCCCGTGTCAAAAAGATGTTTTTGGCTAGCTGCTGAGTAATGGTACTCCCACCTTCTACCATGCTACGTGCAGCAATATCTTTTACCGCTGCCCGGCCGATAGACCATAAATCCACACCAGAGTGTTCGAAGAAGCGTTTATCTTCTGTAGCCACAAAGGCATTGATCAATAACGGTGGGATCTTCTCATACTCTACAGGATCACTTTTCTCAAGGGATAATTCGCCGATTAAATTAGCATTGCGGTCATATACTTTTGTAGTTTCATTAACGGTTAGCTTATCTTGGTTCTCTAGGAGAAGTTTTTGCCCATTCAGCATAATGAACAGATAACCGCCGAGTGCACAGAAAATGGCCAACGCCGTAGCAAAGAACAAGCTCCACAGCACACGCTTCTTAGTCAAAAATTTCTTTTTCTTCTTACTTTTCGGTTTTGGTTTTGAATTGGAATTGGACGATCCTCTATTTCTATTATTATTCGTCCTTGATGTATCGTCTCTAGACATGATGCCTCCTGACTCCCTTCCTTGAATAAATCATGTATGGACTTCTCTGAATGAAAAGAACAACCTTCTCAGGTTGCTCTCTCACACTCTATTCAAACGATTTATAAACAAGAAAGGTTTCACTTCAAATTTGTAAATGTTATTCTTCGTTACTATTGTCCTGCATGAGTGACACACTGCGCTGTGGTGTAAATGTGGAAATCGCGTGCTTATACACCATTTGCTGGCGCCCATCACTGTCAATAACGATTGTAAAATTGTCAAATGCTTTAATAATTCCCCGGATTTGAAAACCGTTGGTCAAATATACTGTAGCAGGGATATTTTCTTTGCGTAGTTGGTTCAAGAATGTATCTTGGATGTTAATGGACTTGTTCATATGACGTACCCCCAATGGTTCAATTATATTGTTCAGAAGTATATTCAAGACCTGAGAGAAACTTTCCTGCTATTATAGCACGTATTTTCGAGAAATTCTCAGAAAAGTTTTGCTCACCTTCGACATCGATCCACTCGATTTCCTTCATGTGGCGAAACCATGACAACTGTCTTTTGGCGAATCGGCGAGTATCGCGTTTGAGCAGTATCACAGCTTCCTCAAGCGTCAGTTCCCCAGCGAGGTAAGCGGCGATCTCCTTGTAGCCCAGCCCCTGCATGGACACAAGGCTTTTGCTGTAACCGTTATCCAGCAGTCCTTTTACCTCAGCTATAAGACCATCCGCAAGCATGCTATCAATTCGGTCCTCAATACGTTTATATAGTATTTTCCGGTCCATTGTCAAACCGATAAGGCATAAGTCATAGGGCGACTCCTTCTTTTGAGCGGCATGAGAAGCGGAAAGTGTGGTGTTTGTCTGGTGATGAATTTCCAGTGCCCGTATAATTCTACGACGGTCATTCGGATGTAATTTCGCCGCACTGACCGGATCAACCGCTTCAAGTCTGGCATGTAATGCAAGCGCTCCATGTTCTTCTGCAAATTGATCCTGTTCTTTACGGAAAGCTTCGTCAGCCACAGCTTCAGAGAATTGAAAACCGTAACATAAGGACTCAATATAGAGACCCGTTCCCCCAACAATAAATGGAAGCTTCCCACGACTGCTTATCTCTTCGATAAATCTGCTACCTTGTTCCTGAAATTCAGCAGCAGAATATGGGTCCTGTGGATCATGAATATCGATTAGGTGGTGAGGAATGCCCATCATCTCAGCTGGAGTGATCTTAGCTGTACCAATATCCATACCACGATAAACCTGCATCGAATCGCCAGAAATAATCTCTGAGTTATATGCAGCCGCAAGTTCCAAACTTAACCTGGTTTTACCTACAGCTGTTGGTCCTAATAAGACTAGAACCTTATGTCTCTCTTTAGTTGTCAATGTGTATCACCCCGTACGATGTTTTGGAGTTGCTCCGGAGCAGCTCTGTAAAGCCAAGCCTTTCGAATTCGCCGCTCAGAGCCTT
>DJUJ01000143.1:6432-7033 GCA_002438345.1 Paenibacillus sp. UBA6285 | reverse complement strand
TCCGGTAGAGCACGTAAGTAGTCCAAATGTACACTATGCACGACATTAATTCTACGCAAGGCCTCATTAACCATTACTTGCCCAGAGGTATAGTGACGCATCCCTTCATAGAGCAGCGCGTACAGCGGCAATGAGCTCTCCAGAGCGGTAACCTCTGAGGACTCGCCACCATGCACAGCAAACAGCAAGGAATCAGCGCCTAGACCCGCTGTGCAGTCTAACACACTATCTCCGGGAAGCATTCGAGCGGCGACAAGCATCGGTTCTATATCACCCTTTAGAATTCGTTTCGCGCGAACGAAACCCATGCTCGGGTGAAACTCCATAGGCTCCATCCCTAATCGATGTAAACGAACAGCTTCTTGAGAAAGAATTAGAATATCCTCATCTCCGTAGTGTTCAACCATCTTGGGTATGGAGAATTTCTCACGTGGAGCGTAATTACAGCCCGTTCTCTCTGCGAGATTCTGAGCCCGCTCTACAATTTCCATTATCGGGCTATAACCCGTAGTTATAATCATGTTGCCTCCAGTCATACTTACAACAAATTTCTATATAAGTTGATCTTAAAAACATTCTAAAAGGAAAAGTGACGGAGGGG
>DJUJ01000143.1:1317-6327 GCA_002438345.1 Paenibacillus sp. UBA6285 | reverse complement strand
ACAACAGCGGCCGGAAGTCCAAGCATTCACCGCAGTCACGCAATTACCTTAATAGAAAAATTTCAAGTTCAACTAATATAGACTTACAATTACATCACCCGTTTGAACAATTTCTCTAAATCATAGGATGAAAAAGAAATCACAATCGGTCGCCCATGTGGACAAGTATACGGCTGCCTACATGCTGCCAGACGAGACAACAATGCCTCGACTTCCTGTTCTGTTAGTTTCTGGTTAGCTTTAATGGATGCTTTACATGAACACAGAATAGATGATTTCTCTCGCAGCTTCGCTAGGTCAATCAATCGTTCACTCAAGACCCACTCCGCCATTTCTTCAACGATCGCTTTCTCCTCACCTTCAGGAAACCAATAAGGCAAAGACCGAATCAGAAAGGTCTGTCCTCCAAAATGTTCAAGGTACACTCCAGCCTGCTGAAACCAATGTAGACGTTCACTAAGTTGACGACTTTCCGAAGGCGTGAACTCAAGCGTAATTGGCAAAAGCAGATCCTGAGAAGCGTCTTCAGGACGACCGAACTTCTCATAAAAATATTCGTAATTTATGCGTTCGTGAGCCGCATGTTGATCGATGAGATACAGCCCTCCGTCATTCTGAGCGATAATATAAGTCCCATGATGCTGACCAATATAATTTAGTTCTGGGAAGGCCGGAAGTCCAGATTCTTCATGGACTGGCGGTGCCCATAACGCTTGGGCAGAAGGGATCTGCTTCTGCGGCGATGAAGTTTCTTGCGGACGGTAGCTATTAGTATAGTTGTTGCTCACATTATTTTGACGTCCTTGCGAAGAGAAAGACTGGTATCCTGACCCATAGGATGGAGCCGTTTCACGGGTCATCGGATTATCAGTCAGCCTCTCCTTCCTGAACTCACGGGCGCTCAGCTCAACGCTTGATGGTTGTTGTCTACTAAAGGAACTATCAGATCCCTGAGGAACTGAATCCTTGCCCACCTCAGTCGATGGCGGCGGAACTGCTCCTTTGGAAAAAGCAAACTGCTCCTGAATAAATGAACTGCTGCCCTTCGGTCCGATGGTTTCTTTACCTGGTCGCGGAATCAGACTTTGCCCCAGCAACACCTTACGGATTTCCTGTTCCACAAACGTGTAAAGCTCATTCTCTTTACTAAATCGAACCTCCAGCTTAGCCGGATGAACATTGACATCCACAAGAGAAGGATGCATGTCCAGTTCGAGTACCAGCAGTGGATAGCGATTAATCGGAAGCAAAGTATGATAAGCACGCATGATAGCTGCGTTCAGACCATTGCTGCGAATATATCGTCCTCCCACAATGGTAGTTACTGCGTTTCGATTCGAGCGTGTCCATTCCGGACGGCTTATATAACCAGAAATGCGGTAATCCAAGTCCTCCGCCGTAATCGGCAGCATAGCCTTGGCTGCGGAGGTTCCGTACACCGCAGCGATCACTTGCAGCAGATCACCATTACCAAGCGTGTGCAGCAGCTGATTGCCATTATGATGCAAGGTAAAAGAGATTCCCGGATGGGCTAATGCCATTCGATACATGGCATCCGATATATGACCAAGCTCCGTCTGTATACTTTTCATATATTTCAGCCTTGCCGGCGTATTAAAAAATAATTCACGCACCGCTAGATCGCTCCCACGGCCCGAAGGGGAATCCTCATTCCGAATTAAATTACCACCCTCAATATCAATCAGGCGTCCTTTGCCGTCATCGGCAGTTGCAGTTAGAAGAGATACTTTGGATACCGCAGCAATACTGGGAAGTGCCTCTCCACGGAACCCTAAGCTAGTAATCTGGAATAAATCACGCCCATTAGCGATTTTACTTGTGGCATGGCGATAAAAAGCGGTCTCGCAATCCTCAGGCTCGATCCCCGAGCCGTTATCTTTCACTCGGATGCTCTGTAAACCGCCTTCTTCTACCGAAACCTCAATCCTTGTGCTTCCTGCGTCAATAGCATTCTCAACTAGCTCCTTCACAACAGAAGCTGGTCGCTCAACAACTTCACCCGCAGCAATCTGGTTGGCAATATGCTCGTCCAATATATGAATTTTGGCCAATTTCATTCACCTCTTATTTAGGCAATCAATATTTAAAGATCCTTGGCTTTCATCTTCAGATCGTTCAGGAGACTCATAGCCTGCAGCGGAGTCATATTCATAAGATCTGCGTTACGTACAGAAGTGATGAATTCTTTTATCGCAGGATTCTCTTGTACTTCAGTTACTACTGCCGCCTGATTTGCACTACCTTTCCGATTCTTACGTGGTTCTTCCTCGCCAAAGATAGACAGTTGTACTACTTCATCTGCTACGGATGAGTATGAGTCCGCAGTAATCTCAGAAGTTTCTGCGATGACACTAACGGGTTGTTGGATAGATGTAGTTGCGACCTCTTTTGCAGCTGCTTGACTTTCTAGTCCACCCCCATAATGAATAGAGGAACCACCCGGATGAGCCGCTTGCTCGATGCTCTGAAGCAGACCGTAAGCACGATCAATGATCCCTTCAGGAAGCCCCGCAAGGCGTGCACAATAAATCCCATAACTGCTGTCTGCCGCTCCCGGAACAAGTTTGCGCAGGAAGTTTACTTTATCGCCACTTTCTTGAACGGCCATAGAGTAATTCTTCAGCCCTTTAAGACTTTCTTCTAAGTGAGCCAATTCATGAAAATGCGTCGAAACTAAAGCTTTGCAAGAAATGGTATCATGCACATACTCAATTACCGCTTGTGCGATCGCCATGCCTTCACTAGTAGAGGTTCCTCTTCCAAGCTCATCAATAATAATCAAACTCCGGGCTGTTGCTTTTTCTGTCATGACCTGAATGTCGGCCATTTCTACCATAAACGTACTCTGACCTCCGATCAAATCATCGGCTGCCCCTATACGTGTGAAGATTCGATCAATAAGCGGAACTTCTGCGCTGGATGCCGGAACGAAACAACCAATTTGAGCCATGATGCAGATGAGTGCAACCTGCCGCATATAGGTACTTTTTCCAGCCATATTAGGACCAGTAATCAGAAGAATATTTCCATCTTCCTTACTGAGCGTACTTCCGTTTGCAATAAATGCCGAATCCTTCAGCACCGCCTCCACAACAGGATGGCGACCACCTTCAAGTCGAAGATCATAACCATCAGACAAGACAGGTTTCACGAAGCGATGCTCTGCACTGACAGCCGCCAGACATTGATAAACATCGATTTCAGCTACCTTTTCTGCAAGATTCTGTAATCGAGGGATTTGACCACTAATTCGATCACGTAATTCTGTAAAGAGACTGTACTCCAGATCCGTCATTTTATCTTGAGCTTCAAGAATAAGAGCTTCTTTCTCTTTAAGATCAGGAGTTACAAACCGCTCTGCATTTGCGAGTGTCTGCTTGCGCTCATAGCGTCCTTCCGGCAACGAAGCCAGATTAGATTTGGTGATTTCTATGAAATAACCAAAGATTTTGTTATAGCCGATCTTCAGTGATTTAATGCCTGTGGCTTGCCGTTCCTTAGCTTCCAATTCAGCGATCCAACGCTTACCATTACTGCTAGCTTCCCGCAGCTCGTCCAATCGTGCATGATAACCAGAACGAATAATTCCACCGTCTCGCACAGACACCGGGGCATCCTCAACAATAGCTCGGTCTATATCCTCCCGCAGCTCGGCACATTCATCCATATTAGCACCGATCTCGCGTAAGGTCGCAGACCCGGAAGTCATACATAATTCCTTCAAAGCAGGGATCTGCGCCAGCGATAGCTTCAAGGCATTCATGTCACGACCATTCGCACTACCAAAGGCAATACGTCCAACCAGTCGCTCCAAATCATAAATTTCCTTAAGCGCCAGACGCAGGTCCTCGCGAACAATAAACTGATTGTACAAATAATCAACAGCTTCAAGGCGTCGTTCGATCGGAGCCCGTTGGAGCAATGGCTTATCTATTCTACGACGTAACAACCGCGCGCCCATGGACGTTTCAGTGCGGTCTAATAGCCATAGCAGAGATCCTTTTTTGGAGCGTTCTCGGACAGTCTCTGTAAGCTCCAGATTTCGGCGAGTAAACGGATCAAGAATCATATAATTGCCGGGTTCATAAGGGGAAATCTGACTAAGCTGTCCCATTGAACGCCGCTGCGTCTCGTTTAGATAGGAGATCAGCAGTGCTAGACATTGCCCGCGTTCTTTCTCAAGACGTACCCATGCGGCTTCACCGAACTGACGACGTGCCAGCTCCTCCTCGCATTTCTCCCAAGGCGTATACACGACAGGCTTCGCTAACAGTGGCGTTTCACTACGTAAAAGTTCCAGTAGTGCAGCGTCTCCGATAATCTCAGCTGGTTCGTAAATGCCAATTTCATCCCGCAGCCACTCTGCTCCAGATAAGACTGAAGTAACGTATAATTCACCTGTAGTTAAATCACAAGCCGCGAGTGCCATCATTCCATCACTTTCGGTTACACAAACGAGGTAATTGTTGCTTTTGTCGGCAATGATTTTTCCATCCATCACAGTTCCTGGTGTCACGACGCGTACGATATCCCGCTTCACCATGCCCTTAGTCACAGAAGCATCCTCTAACTGCTCACAAATGGCGACTTTATATCCTTTTTCAATCAAGCGCTGAATATAACCCTCGGCGGCGTGGTAAGGAACTCCACACATAGGGATCTTCTCTTCACCCCCGCCTTCGCGGCCTGTCAACGTAATTTCAAGCTCCTTGGAAGCCAGAATGGCATCTTCAAAGAACATTTCATAGAAATCGCCTAGTCTAAAAAATAGGAAGGCATCCTTTGCCCCTTCTTTTACCTTTAAATATTGCTCAATCATCGGCGTATATTGTGCCATGGTCAACCTCCATGCCTATTTAATGCTGTCCTCCATTATAACAGAAAGTAGGCCAAGCAAAAACGCCTTCGGCGTCCCTTTAAGGACGGTAAGCGTTTGTGCGAGAAATATAAGGATAATGTATAGGGTGAAACTTATACTTTCTTATATTT
>DJUJ01000143.1:430-1305 GCA_002438345.1 Paenibacillus sp. UBA6285 | reverse complement strand
ATTACTTAAGCAAATTGGAAAGTAAAGTAAGGTTATCTTTCAAGTATCCATCGTACATCCGAAGGAAGTGTATTCTTCTGCATTTTTATATTGTAAAATCTTAGCACAGAGTGTCAGGTCATAAGAAAATCAAAGGAGAATACAAAATGATAAGAAGACTTACGGAGGATGATCGGGAGCTTCTAATGGCGTTGTTGCGGAAAGAGCCTGCTCTTAATTTGTTCATCATCGGAGATGTAGAGAATTTCGGGTTTGAACAGGATTTCATGGAATTGTGGGGAGAGATAGATCCATCTAATGGTCGGATGAAAGCCGTTCTGCTACGTTTCTATAGAAGTTATCTTCCCTATGCAGATGGACCGTTTGATGTGGAAGGATTCGCTAAAATGATGCAAAAAGATAACGATATTCATATGATTTCTGGTGTAACCGACGTTGTGAAGGCCTTTGACGGAGTGATTAACTTTAAACAAGAAAAGCACTTGTACTTTGCTGAACTGAAGGAAATGAATGTAAAAATTGGAGAGTCCTTTTCTTCGTCTGAGGGCATTAAAAAAGCAACCGTTCAGGATGTAGAAGCGATTTGTTCGCTTACGGATACTATAGTAGAGTTTGAAAGCAGTCGGGATGGATCGAGAACAAGCCTACGTAAAACATTGGCGAGCGGCACCGGCCGCACGTATTATATGAATCGCGAGGATAAGGTTGTTGCAACCGCTTCAACATCAGCGGAAAATTCTATGTCAGCTATGGTCGTAGGGGTTGCTACTCATCAAGCATTCAGGGAGCAAGGATTAGCTACAAGCGTAGTTGCACAGCTATGTACAGACTTGCTCCATGAAGGGAAATCTTTATGTCTATTTTATGATAACCTT
>DJUJ01000143.1:0-420 GCA_002438345.1 Paenibacillus sp. UBA6285 | reverse complement strand
TTTCAGGATATCGGCTCTTGGACCATCGTGTACATGTAGATGAAATCATATTAGCTCAAGCTTTAGCTTTGCTGCACCAAAGTTCGCGGATATCGCGAGATTCATCCCACGTTCGTTCAGCGGCTATATACTGAAATAAAGGCTCTATGTATTGGGCGGCTTTCTCGTAGCCGCCTAGAGAGCGTAGCTGCGCCAGCAGAGAGGGCACTGCGTCGCGCAGCGGAGGTTTATCGCCGCTGTAGTAGGCGATATGCAGGTCTTCCCGGTCGAGCGGGCGCAACGTCAGGTCTTCATAATGGCTCACGATAAGGTGAGCCAAATAGACCGCGCCTTTAGCGATGACTGGGGATACCAGGAAGCTCGGCAAGGTCCGGTACTCAAAGCCGCCATGCGGCTGAGTCCGGAAATCGCCGAGCACGC
>DJUJ01000185.1:25596-25853 GCA_002438345.1 Paenibacillus sp. UBA6285 | reverse complement strand
AGCCGCAGCTATTCTCTCCTCGCTACCTCAAGAGAAGCAGGCGGAGGTGGCTAGAAGAATTGCTGTAATGGACAGTACCTCTCCGGAGGTCATTACACAAATTGAACGAGTACTAGAGCAGAAGCTTTCTGCTACTGTAACTCAGGATTATACAAATGCTGGCGGTATCGAATCGATCGTACAAATCTTGAATGGAGTTGACCGGGGGACAGAGCGCACAATTCTGGATTCCCTCGAAATTCAAGATCCAGAGCTTG
>DJUJ01000185.1:18293-25487 GCA_002438345.1 Paenibacillus sp. UBA6285 | reverse complement strand
AAAGACTTATTATTATCGATGAAAGTTTCGTCAGAAGAAGTAAAAGAGATTATTTTCCGCAATATGTCCCAACGTATGGCGGACACATTCCGTGAAGAAATGGATATTATGGGACCAGTTCGCTTGCGTGATGTAGAAGAAGCACAAACGCGTATTGTAGGCACGATCCGCAGACTCGAAGAGTCTGGAGAAATTATCATCGCTCGTGGCGGAGGAGATGACATCATTGTCTAAGCTGATTAAGCATTCTCAGTATGTTCCAGTAGATGTACTCAAAAGATTGGAGCAGGCCCGGCAATATGCGGGCCTAACTGAGGAGCCCGTTCCAGAGGAGACTGTAAGCGAGACTCACTATCATGATCCCGCACGTGAAGAAGCAGAAGTGGCACGTAAGCAAATGCTTAAGGACGCCCAGGAATTTGCTGAAGAGCAGGTTCGGAATGCATCTCTAGAAGCGGAACAGATTGTTGAATCCTCAAAAGCGGAGGCTGAAGAGTGGTGGAAAGGGCGCCGTGAGCAGGATGAACATCTGGTAGATGCCGTCAAAGCAGATGCTTATCAACATGGGTATCAGGAAGGTGTTTCTCAAGCTGAACAAGAGATGAAGCTCAAAGTTGCAGCGATGATGGATGAAGCACGTACTGTTTTAACAGAGGCATATAAGGCAAGAGATGTCATTATTCAGGAAGCTGAACCTTTTTTAGTAGAGTTAAGCTGTGATATTGCAGAAAAAATTGTGGACAGACAGTTAACGGTAGAACCGCAATTTGCAATGGATTTGATTCGGAAGAATCTGGCTCGCAAACGTGAGCAGGGGTTGATCTCACTGTGTGTATCCCCTGCGCAGTTCGCTTTTGTAAACGCAGCAAGGGAAGAATTATCACTTGCGGTTGACTCACAGGCTGAATTACAGATCTTGCCTGACTCCACCGTGAAAGATCAAGGTTGTGTAATCCGTTCCTCCTTTGGCAGCATAGATGCCCGAATCGATACTCAGCTTGCAGAAATCAAGAAAGAGCTGGTTAGAATCGCGCTGGACACCGATGAGCAGAGAAATGGGGAAGAAGATGCTTGATAGTAACCGTTATAAGGAGCAACTTCGTAATCTCGATCCGGTGAGGATCAATGGGAAAGTGACGCAGGTTATCGGTCTTATGGTTGAATCGGAAGGGCCTGATGCTAGCATTGGAGATGTATGCTACATCTATCCTTCCAAAGGAAATAAGCCGCTGCAAGCTGAGGTCGTTGGTTTCCGTGACAACAAGGTACTATTAATGCCACTTGGAGAACTGCAGGCTATTGGACCTGGCTGTGATGTAGTGGGTACAGGTAAGCCACTTAGTGTACAGGTGGGTTCAGAATTGCTGGGTAAGGTACTGGATGGTTTAGGACAACCGCTTGATGGTTCCCTTATCCCAGCTCGAATGCCACATAGTTCGACCTTTAACATTCCGTCCAATCCACTCAATAGACCGCGAGTGCAAGAACCTATTAGCATCGGAGTAAGAGCGATAGATGGCTTGCTAACAATCGGTAAAGGTCAGCGAGTGGGGATTTTCGCTGGTTCGGGGGTCGGCAAAAGTACGCTCATGGGAATGATTGCACGTAATACATCGGCAGATGTTAATGTTATCGCTCTGATTGGGGAGCGTGGCAGGGAAGTTCTGGATTTCATAGAACGCGATTTGGGACCTGAGGGGTTGCAGAGGTCAGTCGTTATTGTTGCTACATCTGATCAGCCAGCATTAATTCGAATTAAGGGTGCGCTTATTGCTACGACGATTGCTGAGTATTTTCGTGATCGTGGACTTAATGTGATGCTCATGATGGATTCGGTCACTCGATATGCTATGGCACAACGAGAAGTTGGACTTGCAGTCGGGGAACCTCCAGCTATGAGGGGTTATACACCATCGGTGTTTGCAAGCTTACCCAAACTGCTAGAACGCGCCGGAACTGGCCCTACGGGTTCTATAACGGCCTTTTACACTGTACTGGTCGATGGCGATGACATGAATGAACCGATCGCTGATGCAGTTAGAGGAATACTCGACGGACATATAGTACTCAATCGAAGTATCGCGAATAAAGGACATTTCCCAGCGATAGATGTGCTTTCCAGCATTAGTCGCGTAATGAAGGATATTGCTTCAGAAGAGCAGATTGCAGCAGCAGAGAATGTGAAGCGACTAATGGCCGTTTACAAGGATTCAGAAGATTTAATTAATATCGGAGCTTATCAGAGAGGCTCCAATGCTCAGATCGACGAATCGATAGAGTACATAGACAGTATATGGGAATTCACCAAACAAAGGGTGAATGAAAAAGTTACGCTGGCTGAAGTTCAACAATCTTTAATTTCACACTTCTCAAGGAGTTGATTCAGTATCATGAGATTTCATTATACTTTTCAAAAAGTCGTTGACTTGAAGGGCAATGAGAAGACACAGGCAGAATGGATGCTCTCAAGCGCGCTTGGAGAATTGCAGGCACAGGAAAGAAGCCTGGATGAACTCACCTTTCAGCGGAGCGCTATCATGTTATCCTTGCAAAATGCCGCAGAACAAAAGACACCTATGGCGAAGATTCGTGAAATGCAAGAATATGTAGAATATCTTGATAAATGCATTGCCCGTAAGCATTCGGACATTAGAAGTGCACATCAGGAAGTCCTGAAGAAGCAAGATCAGTTAAGCACAAAGGTATTAGATGAAAAAGTATGGTTAAAGGCAAAAGATAAGGCTGAGACACTGTTTCAGCAAAGTATGATTTTACGGGAACAAAACGAACTGGATGAGATGGCAACCGTCCGCTTCGCGATGAAATCCCTCTAACCCGGGAGGTTTCCGCTAGTGGCTAACAATGATATGGAACTTGAAAATGAAGGGTCAGCGGGGAAGTTTGAACGGTTCTTATTTTTAATGATACCGATTATCTTCACGCTAGTACTTCTTGGAGTACTGTTGACGCTTTTTAATATGGACATTCGTAATAACGTGCTTCAGGTTGCGAATAAAATTCCTGTACTCGAAAAGTGGGTTCCAGATCCACCGGCAGATCCTTCTGTTCCGAAACAGCAGAGCAAGAAGCAAGAAGTGAGCTCGGAGACAACGATCAAAGAACTTAAGACTAAGCTCGCGCAGCAGGAAGAGAACCTGAAGAAGGTAACGGACGAAAAAACAGCCCAGGATACCAAGGTTCAGGCGCTAGAGTCGCAGATTGAGGGAATGAAGACGGAAGCTGCTACAGCTGCTGAGGTAAGCACGGACGAAACAGAAGACCCTTATCAGAAGCAGGTTGCTGATCTGGCGCGCTTGTACGCGGGCATGAAAGCTTCCAAAGCTGCACCGATTATGGAGAATTTGACTACAGAAGAAATGGTGCAGATATTCAGTGTAATGAATAAAGCGAGTAAGACTGCAATTCTGGAAAAAATGGATCCTCAAAAAGCGGCCGATGTTACGATTAAGTTGAAAGAAACTACCACTTCAAGTGATATGGCTATTGCTGCTCTTCAATCTAGATTGAAAAAAGAGGCAGGCACCACACAAAAGACTACAACTAGTACAAATCTGGATAAGGAAAAGTTGAACCAAACCTTTAGTTCAATGACTCCTGCCAATGCAGCTTCACTACTAGGAGAAATGTATAAGATTAGCCCTGATAAAGTAGTAACGATTATGAACACCGTAAGTGATAGTGTTCGTTCTTCAATTCTGGGGGAAATGACTAAAAATGATAGCGCGCAAACCGCGAAGATTGTTAATCGTTTGATGGGCGCTAAATAAATATTGAAAGGAGGTGAAATTGATATGAGTTTAGTTGTTCAATCGCTTGTAAGCGCAAATACAACAGCTGCAAGTGGCAGCTCATCGACTTCTACTGGCACAACAGCTGCTGTACCTTTTGCTCAGACATTAGTGCAAACTATGGGAGGGAATACAGCAAATACCACATCGGTACCTACTGATCCGCTACTGGGAAATCTAGCTTCTTTATTGCAAGGCCTTTTAAAGGAAGTTCAGACTACTGGAGAAGAGCAAGGGAAACAAGACCCACAGAATTCAAATCTCCTTGAGAAACTTACTGCGGATGTTGAAAATCTGGATGAAAGCATCAATAGCGATCCTGCTATGCTGGTAGCTTTGCAAGCTTGGCTCCTTCAGGTATCTGCTCTTTTATCAGGAAGTCATGCAACTGAGGGGGATACTACATCTGAAGCGGAATCGGCAGTAAGCTTGTCGCCGTTGGCACAGAACGCTGATACGCTGCGATTTGCTGTTCAAGATGATTTGCACAGTTTAGTTACTATGATTCAGGAAGCCGCTGTCAGTGGGANNCTAGTAAAGGAATAAACCTGTTAAATAATTTCACAGCAATACTAGAACAGTCCTCCGCTAACACTATTAAAGGAAAGAACTCCAGTTTAAATGAAAATTCTGGTGTATCTGTACAACAACCTATAGTGACGGAAAGCAACGGTAATACGACGGACAAGACAATTCAAAACCTTAGTAATCGTGCTGGAGAAGCTGCTGCAATTAAGAATGAAGCAGTCCTAACTTCGCCTGTGACCTCAGGAACTGTTCAAGATCCTGAAGCAGAGCCTACGAACACACCATTGACCAAGACCGGTGTAACCGGAGAAACGAAGCATGCAGAATCTTCACAAGACTCCACACCAGGGATTGCGACTATGGAAGGGGATCATGAGGTTGTTACTGCAGGTCAACTATCTCTTCGGGGAGGAATTACAGCTCCGATGAAGGCAGAGGTTCCAGTAGCTCCAGTACCGGTTCAGCAGTTTGCACAGGAAATGACTGGTTTCATTACAGGTAAATTGGAGATTGTGCAAAAAGGCGGCGTAGCTGAGGCTACGATATCACTCTTTCCAGAAAATCTTGGACAAGTGGATGTTAAGATTACCATGCAAAACGGCCATCTGGTTGCACAGTTCATGACTGAACATGCTGGAGCTAAAGATATGCTGGAACAACAAATGAACCAACTTCGGGCAGCGTTACAATCTCAGGGCCTGCAGGTAGAGAAATTGGAAGTCACACAAAATAATACCCCGCCAAATTCGGGGTGGGGTCAAGAAGGACGCCAACCTGGTTCTGGGAGTGGGCAGCAGGGTAGACGCTCTAAAGAAAGCCGCGAGGAAGCTAATGACGCTGTTCTAGCCGCAGAGCTAAATGGTGAATGGAAAGACTGGGTTTCAAACGCAGGGCAAGAAGATCAGTCTCAAGGTGGATCTTTTTCTGCTAAAGCTTAAACTTATAAACCTAAGGAAAGAGAGGTGAACGGTTATGACGACAACGGCTCCTGTTTCTACTAAAGACCAGTGGAATTATACAACTCCTGAATCTACTAAAACTACAGGAAATTCTGTCTTGGGTAAGGATCAATTTTTGAAGATATTGATTACCCAGCTGCAGAATCAAGATCCGATGCAACCGATGCAAGATAAAGAATTTATTGCTCAAATGGCACAGTTTACATCTGTAGAGCAGCTGATGAATATCTCTACACAGCTTACGTCAATGAATCAATCTCTTGGCTCAGTATCCGGCTTGATTGGTAAAGATATCACATGGACGGATACCGCCACAAATCTACCTAAGACAGGGAATGTTGAATCAATCGTTGTCAGCAAGGGGATTCAATATGCGGTTGTGGGGAAAGACAGAGTTGCTTTAACCGATATTACACAAATTCAGAATGCATCTACAGAAAGTGGTTCTGGCACAGGTAGTAATACTCCGGAGANNGAGAATGGCGGAGGAAGCGGGGAGACAGTATGAGTGACAGGCTAACTATTGGTCAATTGTATCCTGCGTCCCTACATTCCTCAACGTTACAGCGATCTTCGATACCGAAGCAGACGTTGCCTGGTGAATCAACTTTTGAGAGTGTACTGCAACAGAAGCTACTAAAATTCAGTAATCATGCTGCTAAGCGTCTTGAACAAAGAGGTATAGAGCTTGGAAGCGGACAACTGGATCAAATTTCATCTGCTGTGGACAAAGCAGCAGCCAAAGGAAGTAAAGAATCCTTGATATTAATGAAGGACTTGGCTTTTATCGTAAGTGTTCCGAATCGCACGGTTGTAACCGCTATGGATGGGAATTCGATTAAAGATAACGTGTTTACGCAAATAGACAGTGCAATTGTGATTTCATAAACGGCTGGTCCTAACGGAATGCCGAGGGGCCGCTGACCGACTGACGCGGTCCCAATTCACTTAGTAATTTATTAGGACTCTATAATCTGGGAGGACAACAAACATGTTAAGATCAATGTATTCAGGGGTTTCGGGGATGAGAGGCTTTCAGACTAAGCTTGATGTAATCGGAAATAACATTGCCAATGTTAATACAATCGGTTTTAAATCAGGACGGGTTATGTTCAAGGACATTATGAGTCAAACCGTTTCTGGTGTAACAGCTCCAAGTGACGATGCTCAAGGTGGTGTGAATGCTAAACAAGTCGGGCTGGGTGTAAGCATCGCTTCTATTGATACACTCCATTTGGCTGGCAGTGCTCAAACTACTAACAATCCTACAGATTTGCGTATTGACGGAGATGGTTTTTTCCTAGTGAAGCTTACTGCGGATCAGGAAACTGCTTTTTTGACTCGTGCAGGAGATTTTCACATAGACGCTGCGCGTAATCTTGTTACCTCAGACGGTTTGCATGTTCTTGATTCTGATAATACGCCAATACAATTAGATCCAGAGGTTACGGCATTCTCCATTTCCAATGATGGAACAATTGTTCAGACCATGGATGATGGAACGACTCAAGGAGGTGTTAAGATCGGAGTAGCTAAGGTTACTAATCCGTCTGGTCTTGAGAAAATCGGAGGCAATCTCTACCGTATGTCACTCAATGCGAATGCAGAAGGCGAACTTGTTCCGACTACAGCGAATAATACAGAAGATGGTACTGGGTCGATCATTTCAGGTCAACTTGAAATGTCCAATGTGGATCTTACTAATGAATTTACAGAAATGATCGTATCGCAACGTGGATTCCAGGCGAACTCTCGTATCATTACGACTTCTGATGAAGTGCTGCAGGAAGTAGTTAACCTGAAGCGTTAATTTTATCAATAATTTAATATCTTTTTTAAAGGTTAACGCGGAGTCGTGGGGGAGATACTCCTCCCCCTATTTTTGTTAGGAGGCCTGT
>DJUJ01000185.1:1884-18214 GCA_002438345.1 Paenibacillus sp. UBA6285 | reverse complement strand
CAATGGAGGAGCTAACATGAAGAAGATGCTGCCGTGGTTACTTACGATTTTACTTGCGATTACACTTATCGTGATCGCCGCATTTTTATTAATGGACAAGATCTTTCCGAAAGATACGAATGATGTAAATGCTGCGGTTCAAAGTGTGGAAACCAAGTATTTAACTGCAGATGAAATCGTCGAATTAACGGCAGAGATCAAAGATATCAAAACAAATCTTGCTGATCCCGATTATATCGTTCAAATAGATTTCGCTATCCAACTGAATTCTGCGAAATCAAAAGAAGCTTTCGAAAAAATAAAAGAGATCAAAATCAAACCGATAATTATCAAGACGCTTGCAGATACCAAACCTGAGGAGCTTAATGGAGCAAATGGCAAAGACCAGCTTAGCAGCAAGCTTGTTAATCTGATCAATAAGACATTGACCGAAGGCAAAATCACTCAGATCGAAGTCACCAAATACCTTTTGGCTTCTATGTAGCTTCAGGCCTGATAATTCTTTGATGGGGGGGTGATTGAATTGGTTGATGTACTATCACAAAACGAAATAGATGCTCTACTTGCTGCACTTTCTTCAGGTGAGATGGATGCCGATGAACTTAAAAAGGAAGAAACTCAGAAGAAGATCCGATCTTATGACTTTAAACGGGCCGTTCGCTTTTCTAAAGATCATATCCGTAGTCTTACAAGGATACATGACAATTTCGCCCGCTATCTTACAACGTACTTTTCAGCCCAATTACGCACCTTCGTGCAGATTAATGTCGTTCAAGTAGAGCAGCTCCCTTATGATGAATTCATACGTTCCATTCCGAAAATGACAATACTGAACATTTTTGAAGCTGAACCTTTAGAAGGTCGAATGGTAATGGAAGTTCATCCAAACATCGCTTTCGCTATGCTGGACAGATTGCTGGGAGGTTTTGGGACTGCACCTTCTAAGATTAATGCTTTAACTGAGATCGAAACAACGATCATGGAGCGTATCTTCAGTGGATGTTTTGAGAGTTTGCAGGAAGCTTGGAAGACAGTGCTGGATATTCATCCGCGCATGGAAGCGCTCGAAACAAATCCGCAGTTCATGCAAATTGTATCGCCCAATGAGACTATTGCATTAATCTCGTTAAGTACCAAAATTGGAGATACAACGGGTATGATCAATCTTTGCATACCGCACGTAGTCCTGGAACCTATAATGTCTAGGCTATCAGTTCACCAATGGTTTGTTACAGAGAAGAAGACGAGGGATGAAGATGAACTTGAAGCCATTAAAGCTAAAGTTCATAAGGCGAAACTACCGATTGTAGCTGAACTTGGAGAATCGCGCCTATCCATATCTGAGTTTCTTGGACTTAGCGTCGGTGACGTGATCTCTCTCAACAGGAATGTAGATTCCGGACTCTCGATTAAGGTAGGGGAGAAACTTAAGTTCATCGGAAGTCCCGGAATGGTGAAAGACCGGGTAGCCGTGCAAATAGACGAGATTGTCAGTGAAGGAGTTGAAGAATTTGACGAGTAAAGATTATTTATCCCAAGAAGAAATCGACGCCCTTCTGAGACAGTCTGCGGAAGGCTCATTAGCTCCTTCAGAGAAAACGGTAAATGACTATTTAACACCGTTTGAACAGGATGCTTTGGGTGAAATCGGTAATATAACGTTCGGTAGTGCAGCGACAGCTCTTTCAACTTTACTGGGGAAAAAGGTTGATATTACAACTCCTCAAGTTTCCATCATTACGCGTGGGGAGTTTGAAGTTGCTTTTCCTAAACCGCATGTAGCTGTACACGTGGAATATGTAGATGGATTTCAAGGTATTAATTCACTTGTTATTAAGATTAGGGATGCACAGGTCATCGCCGATTTAATGCTTGGTGGTGAAGGCGAACCTAAGGATGAAGAATTAAATGAAATTCACATTAGTGCTGTACAGGAAGCTATGAACCAAATGATGGGGTCTTCTGCCACATCGATGTCTACTATTTTCAATCGCTTTGTTAATATTTCGCCTCCGGGTATCGACATTCTAAATATGTCCAGCGGTGAAGGAGTAGGCAGCCTACCAAATGACGAGACCTTAATACGTATTTCGTTCCGGCTTAAAATTGGAGATTTAATAGACTCTACTATTATGCAGCTCTTGCCTGTTCAGTTTGCTAAGGATATGGTAACGATGCTTCTAGGTGATGTCAGCCCTGCAGCGCAAGAGGCTGCAGTTACGTCAACTGATGCTCCTGCTAAGCCAGCTCATGTGGAGACGCCTCCTGTAGCACCTTCTCAGCCCGCAGGAGAAACACCTCCGCCATATCCGCCGCAGGGGATGCCTGCTTATCCAGGGATGCCGGAAGGCGGATATTATTATCCTCCAGCAGGAATGCCGGCGTATGGTATGCCTGGGATGCCACCTTACGGAATGCCCCCACAAGGCATGCCTTATGGACAGACACCACCGCTTAGTCCTGAAGCGAATCGCAATGTAAATGTACAGCCTGTACAATTTGCTAACCTTAACGGTGGAGCTTTTGGTCATATTGATGAAAATAATTTAAATTTATTGATGGACATACCGCTTAGAGTAACCGTAGAATTAGGGAGGACCCAGAAGCAGATTAAAGATATTTTGGAAATGTCTCAAGGCTCGATCATTGAGCTGGACAAGCTCGCCGGTGAGCCTGTAGATATTTTGGTTAACAACAAGCTTATTGCCAAAGGCGAAGTCGTAGTTATCGATGAAAACTTCGGCGTACGCGTTACGGATATCGTCAGCCAGTGGGACCGAATTCAGAAATTACAATAAGCATACTTAGGGAGGATTTTGTAAAAATGGCTAACCGAATTCTAATCGTGGACGATGCAGCATTTATGAGAATGATGATCCGTGACATTTTGTCGAAAAACGGATTTGAAGTAGTGGGCGAAGCTCAGGACGGTTCTCAAGCTATAGAGAAATTTAAAGAACTGCGTCCGGACCTCATCACGATGGATATAACTATGCCTGAGATGGACGGAATCGCCGCCCTGAAAGAAATCAAGAAAGTAGATCCGGCTGCTAAGGTCATCATGTGTTCAGCCATGGGCCAGCAGGCTATGGTTATCGATGCTATTCAAGCGGGTGCGAAAGACTTTATCGTGAAGCCTTTCCAAGCAGACCGAGTTATCGAAGCTATCAACAAAACGTTGGGTGTGTAGGATAAAGTCATGTTATATTCCGAAACGCTCGGAAGCAGTAACACCCTGCTGAATTTGTTTAAAGTTATTATTGTCCTGGCGATAATCATTGTACTTATTGTGCTGCTGATCCGTTTTCTTGGACGTCGTAATCAGACCTTTATGAGCGGGCGCTCCATACGGACGCTAGGTGCTGTGGGGCTGGGACCTAACAAGTCGATGCAGGTTATTGAATTGGGAAGCAGTCTTTACTTAATCGGGATTGGTGAGAACATATCCATCTTGGATAAAGTCACTGATCCAGATGAGGTAGCTTTGATCATTGCAGCATTTGAGGATCAGTCCTCTAACCAGAATAATTTTCTCGCACCGCTTATTGCCAAGGTTAAGGTAAAGCTGCGTGGGGAGGTTCCATCTGAGGAAATCGAGCTTAGTGAAACATCATCTTTTTACGAGACACTGCAATCCAAGCTTCGTTCTGCACCAGAGCGTAAGGAGAAAATGGAAGAGCTGTTCCGGGATGATGCTACTAAGGATGAGTCGAGGAATTTATGAAAAAGAAGCTAATTCTTGCTATTCTGCTGTTCGGGTTCATTAGTATAGTTATGATGCGGCCGATACATGCTGATCCTATACCTAATGTTAATATTCAGGTCGGTAATGAAGATGGTTCTAGCGGTGGTACCAGTTCCATATCAATTCTTCTTCTCGTTACGGTTCTGAGTATTGCTCCGGCGTTTCTAGTTCTTATGACCAGTTTTACTAGAATTGTAATCGTGCTCGGTTTTGTTAGAACCTCACTTGGTACTCAGGCCATGCCTCCAAATCAGGTGCTGGTAGGGCTTGCTCTATTTCTGACCCTGTTCGTTATGTCTCCAACTTTGAAGACAGTTAATGAAACGGCGTTGCAGCCGTATATGAAGGGGACGATTACTCAGTCTGAGGCTTTTGATAAAGCTGCAGATCCGATGAAAGAGTTTATGTTTAAACAGACGAATTCCAAAGATCTTCTGTTATTTATGAATTATACCGGTTATACCGGATCGGCTAAACCGGCTACATACAGTGATATTCCACTGACGGTGATGGTGCCTGCTTTCGCAATTGGCGAATTGAAAAAAGCTTTTACAATGNNTTTCTGATTATTGATATTGTTGTGGCGAGTACGCTAATGGCCATGGGGATGATGATGCTTCCCCCAGTCATGATTTCATTACCTTTTAAAATTATGCTCTTTGTACTGGTAGACGGCTGGTACTTAGTCATTAAATCACTACTTCTTAGTTTTAACACCTGACCTTAAGAGGAGGCATGAGGAATGAGTACGGAGTTTATAATCGGTCTAGCAAGCCAAGCCGTATATTTGGTGCTGGAAGTCAGCGCTCCCATGCTGATTCTTGGTCTGGTGGTAGGGCTAATAATCAGTATTTTTCAAGCTACGATAGCAATTCAGGAACAGACGCTAGCGTTTGTTCCCAAAATCGTCGCAGTACTACTGGCTTTATTGTTATTTGGTCCGTGGATCATCACGAAGCTGATTGACTTTACTAGCCAAATTTTAGGAAATCTCTATATGTATATTGGTTAATCAATGAACATGGAGACCCTACTTCAAAGTTTACCCGTCTTTTTGCTTATTTTTTGTCGAATTACCGCCTTTTTTGTTGTCGTTCCTGTATTTTCTTCTCAAGGGGTACCGACAACTTTTAAGATAGGCATTTCTTTTTTTGTAGCATTGGTAGTCTTTAGTGNNTTACGATTCCGCAGGATTTTAGTTATATTTTGCTGATTATGAGAGAGGTATTAATAGGTTTATTACTAGGTTTCATTGGATATTTGATGTTTATGGCGATTCAGACAGCAGGTTCGTTCATTGATATTCAGATTGGCTTCGGTATTGCCAACGTCATTGATCCTGGTNNTCAGCACCTATTCTCGGTAATTTCAAATATATGATAGCCCTGCTAATGTTTCTGAGTATGAATGGACATCACCATCTGCTAGATGCCATTGTGTACAGCTATAAATGGGTTCCTATGAATAATGATTTATTTCTAGGCATGATTGATGGTAGTTTGTCAGAGTTTCTGGTCCGAACATTTGCGCAGTCGTTTGTACTAGCTTTTCAGATGTCGGCTCCATTAGTAACCGCGCTGTTTCTGACTGATGTTGGCCTTGCCTTTTTGGCGAGAACGGCTCCACAATATAATGTATTCGTTATAGGGGTTCCGCTCAAAATCATTATTGGTATTGCACTTCTTCTTGTGCTGATGCCAGGTCTGGCTGTGCTGTTTCAGAATCTCTTCGATATCATGTTCGAATCCATGGAGAATTTACTGGGTCTCATGGGGAAGAGTCCGTAGGTGACCGTAAGGGGAGAGTATTATGCCTAAGACGAAGCGTTATAGACTGGATCTTCAACTCTTCGCCGGTGAAAAGACGGAAAAAGCAACCCCGAAGAAACGGCAGGATGCTCGCAAAAAGGGTCAAGTAGCCAAAAGTGCTGAGCTGTCCGGTGCAGTTGTGTTGCTAGCTGCGGTAGTTAGCTTGATGATGTTTGGTGGTTTTATGAAAGAACGCTTCATGAAACTATACACGGACGTATTTCAGAATCGAATGATGCTGAACGTTACTCCTGAGAACATAACCGAACTATTTAATCAGTATGGACTGCAAATATTGATTTTGCTAGCTCCATTACTTGGAATTACATTCTTTATGGCACTTGTTTCTAATTTGGTACAGGTGGGCTTTATGGTCACGGGAGAGGGGATAACTCCTAAATTCAGTAAGATTAATCCGATAAAAGGATTCAAAAATATTTTCTCCATGCGTTCGTTTGTAGAATTCCTGAAATCAATTTTCAAGCTTCTAATTATTTCTTATCTGGTATATAGCACATTATGGGGAGAAAAGAAGAACTTTGCATCCCTGTCGCATATCAGTGCGGAGGGGATTTTTAAGTTTGCAGCCAAGCTGACGATGAATCTTGGTTTGAAAATCGGGGTTGCCTTGCTAGTTATGGCTTTTCTAGACTTTATGTATCAGAAGTACGAGCACGAAAAAAGTCTGAAAATGTCTAAGCAGGATATCAAGGACGAATACAAAAAAATGGAGGGTGACCCTCTAATCAAAGGTAAGATCAGGGAACGTCAACGTAGAATGGCCATGCAGCGAATGATGCAGGAAGTTCCTAACGCGGATGTAATTATTACAAATCCAACGCACTTTGCTGTTGCACTAAAATATGACGGTTCCGAAATGGAAGCGCCTCAGATTATCGCAAAAGGGCAGGATTATGTAGCACTTCGTATTCGGGAGCTGGCTAAAGAACATGGCGTCGTGACTATGGAAAACAAACCGCTGGCACGGGCATTATTCCAAAGGGCAGAAATTGGAGATGTCGTTCCAAATGATCTGTTCCAGGCTGTGGCTGAAGTGTTGGCATATGTATATAAGCTTAAAGGTAAGAGGAAATAAGGCGGGGGGTTAGGACATTGAAAGCTAAAGATTTAACAGTATTGCTAGGCATCATCGGTATCGTGCTTATGATGATTCTGCCTATCCCGTCCTGGCTTTTGGACGTTTTGCTTGTTATTAATATCTCTATAGCATTAATTATCATATTAGTTGCTATGAACACGAAGAATGCACTCGAATTTTCAATTTTTCCTTCACTGTTGCTTGTTACGACATTATTTCGTCTGTCACTAAACATTTCGACAACAAAACTGATCCTGACTTACGGAGATGCCGGTTCTGTGGTATCTACTTTCGGAAGCTGGATCGCCGGAGGACAAATTGCCGTTGGGTTTATCGTGTTTCTGATCTTGGTAGTAGTTCAGTTTATTGTTATTACCAAAGGTTCAGAGCGTGTAGCTGAGGTAGGAGCGAGATTTACCTTGGATGCGATGCCCGGCAAGCAGATGAGTATTGATGCCGATCTTAACGCAGGCATGATTAACGAAACGCAGGCACGTGAGCGGCGCCGCAATGTGGAGCGGGAAGCGGATTTTTTCGGAGCCATGGATGGTGCGAGTAAATTCGTTAAAGGAGACGCGATTGCGAGTATCATTATCCTGTTGATCAATCTTATCGGTGGATTTATTATCGGTATGGTTGTGCACGGAATGGATTTTTCGACTGCGTTATCCACGTATTCAGTATTAACGATCGGGGACGGTCTAGTTAGCCAAATTCCTGCTTTGCTCATTTCGACTGCAGCGGGTCTTATTGTTACTAGAGCTTCATCGGAAGGTAATCTGGCAGAAGAATTGACAGGGCAGTTACTGTCTTATCCAAAGTTGTTATATATTGTTGCAGTTACTGTTGCTTTTCTAGGGCTTTTCACACCTATACATATGATTACTACGCTCCCGCTGGCTGGTTTGCTGGCTTTTGCAGCCTACAGTATGGGACAAAATTTAAATCGAAAACAGATTGCCGAAGAGCAGCTTGTTGAAGAGAAACAGATTGAAGAGGTACGAAGCCCAGAAAGTGTCATCAATTTGCTCTCAGTAGATCCTATTGAATTTGAGTTTGGCTATGGTCTTATACCTTTGGCTGATACGGGTCAGGGTGGAGATTTGTTAGATCGTATCATCATGATTCGACGGCAATGTGCATTAGAAATGGGACTTGTAGTACCCGTTATACGCATTCGCGACAATATTCAACTAAAACCGAATGAATATGTCATAAAAATTAAAGGAAATACTGTCGGTGGCGGTGAATTATTACTTAATCACTACCTAGCTATGAGTCCAGGGTATGATGATGAATCTATAAACGGTATTGAGACCATTGAACCTTCCTTTGGACTTCCTGCGTTATGGATTGACGAATCGGTTAAAGAGCGGGCTGAATTGTCTGGTTATACTGTAGTTGATCCTCCATCAGTTGTTGCTACACATTTGACAGAGCTCATTAAGCGACATGGACATGAGCTGATAGGACGACAAGAAACCAAGATGTTGGTGGATAACCTTAGAGATAATTACCCAGTGCTTGTCGACGATCTTATTCCTTCCGTATTAGCGATTGGGGATGTGCAGAAGGTACTTGCCAAACTGCTACGCGAGAAAATATCGATCAGAGATTTGGTGACTATCTTTGAGACGTTGGCGGATTATGGGACGTACACCAAGGATCCTGATATTCTTACCGAATATGTTCGTCAGTCCTTGTCCAGACAAATTACTCAGCAATTCTCGCAAGTAGGAGAGACTCTGAAGGTTATTACGGTGGGTCCTAACCTGGAGAAGAAGATTTCTGAGAGTGTGCAGCAATCTGAACAGGGCAGTTATTTGGCACTGGATCCAGTATCGACTCAAACGATCTATCAGCGCCTTAGTGAACAGATCAATCGACTGCTGCAGTCAGGACAACAACCTATTGTACTCACATCACCAACCATCCGTATGTATTTGCGGCAGGTAATTGAACGGACGATGCAGGACATTCCCGTACTGTCTTATAGCGAGCTAGAGCCTAACATTGAAATACAAAGCGTCGGAGTGGTGAATTTATGAGAGTGAAGCGTTATGTGGTCGATACGATGCCTGACGCCATGCATTCCATTCGCAGCGAGCTTGGAAGCGAGGCCGTCATTTTAAGTACAAAAGAAATCAAGATTGGCGGATTTTTAGGATTGTTTAAAAAGAAAAAAATAGAAGTTGTGGCGGCGGTTGAAAAAGCTCAGAAGGGGAGTGTTTCAGAAAAGCCTTCGAAGCCTGCGATGAACATTCCGCGCAGCGCTGTCCCGCAAGCTTACCAAAAAGCTTCATCTTCTTCATCTGCATTATCTACATCAACTGTCACATTAGAAAAGCCTGAAGAGACCCGGTCCTTTGCAGAAATCGCCGCAGCCTTGTCCGAAGCTATTGATGTAGGGCAATCGACCATTAAGCAGCCAGAATCCTTACAAGAAACTAGGAATGTTAACAAGGATCATCTTAAAGCGCCTGACACAAGTTCGGATGAAGTTACCTCTGTATCAGCGTTATATGAATCTTTAGGGTTAGAGCAAACACCAGAGGTTGCCTCGGCGCTCGAGAATGATGTTCTTCGTGAGATTAGAGATATGAAGCTATGGATGGAGCGAATCGCTAGACAATCTTCTGGGACAAAAGAGTTACCGGACAGTCTTCAGCAGCTTAGAGATCTTTTGATTGAGCAGGAGATGGATGCTGTACTTGTTGAAGAGTGGATTAGTAATATCTCAGAACGTTGGGCGGATGAAGGGCGTACTTGGGGACCTGAGAAATTTCAGGAGTCCTTGAAAGAACAACTCGATGGATTTCTGTCAGGTCGAATCGCTGATGGAATTGCACGGGATACCCAAATCGTATATATTGCTGGACCCACGGGAGTAGGGAAAACAACTACAATAGCCAAGCTTGCGGCTGAACAGCTATTTAAGCACGGACGCAAGGTTGGTTTTATCACCTCCGATACGTATCGAATTTCTGCTGTGGAGCAGTTGCGTACATACGCATCTATCCTAAATGTTCCGCTTGAGGTTGTTCAATCACCAGGAGATTTACAAAGAGCACTTTTTCGATTGGAGAGTTGTGATCTTGTAATAATGGATACAGCTGGACGAAATTATCGCAATGATATGCTTGTAGCAGAACTGCAAAGCTTGCTAGCGAAGGAATTAAGAAGTGAGACCTATCTTGTACTCAGTTTGACCTCGAAAAGCCGTGATATGAAGCTTATTGCAGAGCATTTTGGCAGGTACAAGCTGGATAAAGTTATTNNGTTATGGTCCACTCTTTAACGTCCTGAATGATTTCCCTCTCACATTATCTTATATGACCAATGGTCAAAATGTACCTGACGATCTGCTGATGGCTTCTAAAGAGCAACTCTGTGAGATACTTCTTGGAACAGGTGAATCATGATGGATCAGGCACAATCCTTAAGACAGCTTGTATCCAGTCAGGATCCTAAACTAGCTACAAAAGGGGAAACATCCGCCCGTATCATTACTGTGTGTAGTGGTAAAGGTGGCGTAGGGAAGTCAAATTTCACACTTAATTTCGCTTTAACTTTAAAAGCTATGGGGAAGCGAGTATTGCTGTTCGACGCAGATATTGGGATGGCTAACATCGACGTGTTGATGGGTGTGTCAGCGAAGTTTAACTTATATCATCTCTTAAAAAGAGAAGCGGATATTGAGCAGATTATTCAGTTAGGGCCGAATTCGCTCCCTTTTATAGCCGGTGGATCGGGTATGGATGAGTTGTTCTCCCTTTCGGAATCGGATCTTAATTATTTCACAGCCCAGATAGCCCTTATAGCGGACAGTATGGATTATATTTTGTTCGATACAGGTGCTGGATTATCTAAGGAAACGATGAAATTTATAACCTCTGCGGACGATTGCCTAGTAGTTACAACGCCAGAGCCAACTGCTATTACAGATGCCTATGCATTAATGAAGGTTGTGAATCGGACTCATCCGGAGATTACGTTTAAACTGATTGTGAATCAAGCGGGTGATGAGAGAGAGGCGTTAGTGACAAGTGATAAGATCCGTATGGCCGCCAGTCGTTTTTTGCAATTAGATGTTTCTTATCTTGGTCATATAAGCTCAGATGCCCATGTAGTGCAGGCTGTCAAAAGGCAAACGCCATTCTCATTGGCTTTTCCAAACAGTCTTGCTGCAAAAGATATACATCGGCTTGCTCTTAGTTATTTGACCATAGATGGTAAAAAAGTTACAAAAGTCCAAGGAATTAAAGGCTTTATCCATAAATGGTTAAAGCGAAGTAAATAATTGTTCTGAATCTGGAACAGAGGTGGAAATGATATGAAGCCATATAAAGTTTTGGTTGTTGATGATTCTGCATTTATGCGCAAGATCATTTCCGATTTAATTGAAAATGACGCTGACTTTCAGGTGACGGCAACAGCCACAAACGGTCGTGAGGCTATCGAGAAAATAAACGAGCTTCGTCCGGATCTAGTTACCATGGATGTGGAAATGCCGGAGATGAACGGCCTGGAAGCGCTGAAAATAATAATGGCGTCAGATCCGCTGCCTGTGATTATGTTGTCAGGCATCAATGAAGAGGGCATGAAGGAAACCATTCTTGCACTGGAATGGGGCGCTTTTGATTTCATTCGTAAACCTTCGATAACCAACTCTCAGGATATAACGGGAGTAGGGGAATCCCTAAGAGAACAAATGAAAGAAGCTATGTTGGCTCGGGAGCAGCGTGAAGCACGAGCATCTGCATTTCGTATGCCTGACATTGCGCCTTTAGAAACATTGCTGCCGACAACGCCGAGATTGATACCAGACAAACCCAAGGTAGAACTTAAATCTTCTATCAAAAATGAAGTGATAAGAAAACCTCGGGGAAAGCAGCCAATAGATACTACTATCCCTAAAAAAGAAACTAAACCAATAATCTCTACTAGAGCACCAATATCCGAAAAGACTAAACCAAGGTCTAAAGTAGAGAATAAACCGATCCCGCCCAAACCGGTGCTAGAATTTATAGTGGAGGTATCCTCTGATCCTCCTGTACTTTCTCCGGATCGATTTATTGGTAGTAAGGATTTGCACAAATTAGTTGCTGTTGGTTGTTCTACAGGCGGACCACGTGCGCTAAAGGTATTTCTGGAGAAAATTCCTGCGGATTTTCCGGCTCCTATTGTTATTGTGCAGCATATGCCGCCTAACTTCACGAAATCACTAGCTCAGCGTCTGAATACCTTCAGTCCGCTAGAAGTGGTCGAAGCAGAGCAGGGGATGATATTACGAAAAGGAGCTGCTTACATTGCACCTGGAGGCTATCATTTACAAGTTACCCCATCAACTAGAGGGCAATATGCGGTTGTACTTACGAAGGAGGAGGCACGTAATGGCCACCGACCTTCTGTGGATGTTTTATTCGAATCGTTGCTGCCACTCACATCGTTAGATCGACACGTGTTGCTGATGACAGGGATGGGTAGTGATGGTGCAAGGATGATGAAATCTCTCTATGACTCAGGAGTAACCTCAACTTTTGCTGAAAGTGAAGAGACCTGTGTCGTTTACGGGATGCCGCGATCCGCGGTGGAATTGCAGTGCGTCAAGTATGTACTGCCTTTGCAAGAAATTGCTCCAAGGCTGGTGCAAGCCGTTAAATAACGGAAAAGCGAACTCGAAGGGGAGGTGCTCTACTATGGACATGAACCAATATTTATCCATGTTTATTGATGAGTCGAATGATCATCTGCAGTCATTGAACGAGAGCATGATGGGGCTGGAAGCGAATCCTGAGGATCTTAGCATTGTACAGGTAATATTCCGCTCTGCGCATACCTTAAAAGGTATGGCAGCGACTATGGGCTNNATGTATTAGATCTTGTACGTAATAACAAGCTGCGCATGCAGGATTTCATTTTTGATACGTTGTTCAAAAGTTTGGATGCCTTAGAGTCTATGGTTGAGGATATTACTAGGGGCGGCGAAGGTAAAGCAGATGTATCGGCCATTGTCTCATCCCTACAGGCTATCGTCCGGGGAGAGATTCCTGTTGCAGGCGGCGCAGCAACTGTTGCTACTACACCTGCTGCACAAGCAGCCGAAACGCCAATTCATTTGGACGAGTTCCAATTTTCTGTTCTAGAACAATCGATTCAGGAAGGGCATCATGCATTGTATGTGGACGTAACGATCCGTAAGGATTGTCAACTTAAGGCCGTACGTGCATACATGGTGTTTGATTTACTCGAACGTTCCGGTGAAGTTGTTAAATCCTTCCCATCCGTTCAAGATATAGAACAAGAGAAATTTGACCAAAGCTTCTCACTCTATTACATAACCCAAAAAAACGCTGATCAAATTCAGGCCATGATTATGAATTTGTCTGAAATTGATAAAGTAACGGCTGTAACACTAGATCAAGAATCTTTGAAAATGCTTGGTCAAGAAACGGCAACCGCTATGTCTGAGGTNNCTGCAACGGCTATTGAGACGGAAACGGTTTCTGCTCCAATTGCATCAGCAAAACCATTGTCTACTAAAGATGAAGGCAATAAGCCAGGAGCCAAAACAGGAGGGGCACCTTCACGAACGATTCGCGTAGATATCGAACGTTTAGACGTGTTGATGAACCTGTTTAGTGAACTTCTGATTGACCGAGTTCGTTTGGAGCAGCTGGCTTCAGAGGTTCAGAATGGTGATCTTACGGAAACCGTCGAGCACATGGGCCGAGTAAGTGGAGATCTCCAGAATATTGTTATGAAGCTTCGGATGGTTCCAGTAGATACCGTATTTAACCGGTTTCCACGTATGGTTCGTGATCTAGCCAAGTCACTTGACAAGAAAGTAGATCTAATCGTAACCGGTGCCGAAACGGAGCTTGACCGGACGGTTATCGACGAAATCGGTGATCCGCTCGTGCATTTATTACGTAATGCGGTTGATCACGGTATCGAATCCATTGCTGACCGCATTGCTGCTGGTAAATCAGAGACTGGAACGGTCCATCTACGGGCTTTCCACAGTGGAAATCATGTCTTTATTGAAATCGAAGAAGATGGAACGGGCATTTATCCAGAGAAGGTTCTGAAGTCTGCTGTGAAAAAAGGCGTGATTACACAAGAGCAGGCAGCCAATATGACGGATGAGGAAGCTTATCAATTGCTGTTCGCACCAGGTTTCAGTACGGCAGAGGTTATTTCTGATGTTTCAGGTCGTGGCGTAGGGCTGGATGTTGTAAAAGCTAAGATTTCTTCTCTGGGTGGCAATGTAACGATCTATTCTTCACCAGGTAAAGGTACGAATTTCTCAGTGCAGTTGCCACTTACACTATCCATTATTGCGGCAATGCTTATCCGATTGGGCTCTGAGAAGTATGCTATTCCATTATCATCTATTGTGGAAACTGGAATCGTGAAGAACACTCAAATCCGTACGATTCATGGTAACAAAATGTTGGAATTCCGGAATTCTCATATTCCATTAGTTTCTCTTAGTCGTCTCTTTTCGGTGCCTGATTATGATGAGAGTACTGAAGAAGAGACAGAGATCGTAGTTGTACGCAAGGGAGAACGTCTTGTAGCCTTAGCTGTACAGGATTTTATTGGTCAGAATGAGATAGTAATCAAGAATCTAGGTAAATTTTTACCTGAAATTCAAGGGATATCTGGCGCAACCATACTTGGGGATGGTCAAGTAGCACTTATTATCGATCCGAACGCTTTTATTAAATAACTAGGATAGAACAGGGAGGTTCATTCCATGGCTGAAGATATTAAAGTGATAGTGTTCAAATTAGGCTCAGAGGAATACGGTATCGAAGTTGAGAAGGTACAAACGATTGAGCGCATGATGCCAATTACCCGTGTACCCAAAACGTATTCTTTTATCAAAGGTGTAATTAATTTACGTGGTGTTGTTATTCCTGTAATTGATCTTCGGGGCCGCTTTGGTATCGAAGAGGCTGAACATACGGATCAGACTCGTGTAATTATCGTTTCTGTTAATGAAATGGAAGTAGGTTTCATTGTTGATTCAGCAAATGATGTAATAGATTTGAATCGAGATTCTATCGATACACCTCCAGATGTTGTTGGCGGCATTAAAGCGAAGTATTTAGATGGGGTGGCCAAGATAGGTGAAGAGCGCTTGCTGATCATGCTGAATTTGTCAGAAGTGCTTAACAAAGGCGAAATCGTTCAATTAGAAAGCCTAGAGGGCTAACCTGTGGAATTATTTAAGCACTATAAGGATTTTAAAATGGATGTGCTTAAGGAAGTCGGGAATATTGGAGCTGGAAATGCAGCCACCGCATTATCACAGCTCTTGAATAAGCCGATTGATATGGCTGTTCCCAAGGTACAACTTCTCAACTTTGAAGAGATTACGGACAAAGTTGGTGGAGCCGAAGAATTAGTATATGCGGTGTTCTTACGTGTGGAGGGTGAAGCTCCAGGCAACCTGTTTTTCATTCTTTCACCGGAAGCAGCCATGAACTTACTTAGTCGTATTGCAGGCATCGAGATTTTGAGTAATCAAGAACTTGGAGAGATGGAACTTTCCGCGCTGAGTGAAATTGGCAATATTTTGGCGGGTTCGTACCTGTCTTCTCTTGCAGACTTCACCTCACTTTCTATGTATCCAACAGTTCCTGCACTTGCCATGGATATGGCTGGAGCCATCCTAAGCTACGGTTTGCTGCAATTTGGGCAAATGGGCGACGATGCATTGTTGATCGATACTACCTTTTTTGAGGGGAAAAACGAAATTGAAGGGCAATTTTTCCTTATTCCCGATCCGGAATCGTTCCCGAAAATCTTCAAATCGCTAGGAGTTCCTTTTGAAAATGATTGAAGAACAAAGCATCATTAAAGTAGGGATGGCTGATCTTAACATTGGAAGCCAGGATAGTTTGATTCGTACAACTGGTCTTGGCTCTTGCGTGGGATTGACATTGTTTGACCCTGGAAAAAAACTCGCGGGAATGGCGCATGTGATGCTCCCAACTTCTGAGATTGCTAGGGAAGGACAGTTAAACATCGCAAAGTTTGCAGATACTGCAGTGCCGGAGCTCTTATCCCGTTTGCTGGAGCTTGGGGCGGTTCGGAGTCGGATCGTGGCCAAGATGGCAGGAGGATCACAAATGTTTGCCTTTGCCGGGGGGAGCGACACCATGAGGATCGGGCCTCGTAATGTTGAATCTTGTAAACTTGCTCTTGAGAATTTGAAAATTCCGTTAGTCGCGGAAGACACGGGCGGTAATTNNTATTGTTCATCCGCAGTGTGCAAAAAGGCGCTAAGGAAATATAATTATGAAGATGATTGGAAACATTTTGATAAACTTGCTGTTTGGTTTGATAGGTTTTGTATTCACTTTTTTTGTAACTTACAGTAATAATGTTCTTGGTACTAGTTTATTACGAAGCCTATTTGGATTTATCATCTGGTTTCTGCTTGCTTTCCTCCTAAGATGGGTATTGGGTTTTATTGTGTATCAATCATCGCCTCCGGATGAACAGGATGTTGGTGGAGAGGAACTTGGTGCGAAGCTAGACATCAGTACTCCTAATGAGGATGAAGAGTTAATCAACCTACTCAAACCGAAGCCAGGACAAGGGAGTGGGAACAGTGAGGGGTTCAAGCCCCTTACACCTCCCAAACTAGTCTCCATGAAAGAT
>DJUJ01000185.1:0-1837 GCA_002438345.1 Paenibacillus sp. UBA6285 | reverse complement strand
TATATTTCTCGCTTAAACGCTACCGTCCTCATAAGGACGCCGAAGGCGTTTATGCTTGTGACTAGGCAGGTTTCGCCGCGAAAAGCTCTCTGACTAAACTTTGGGAAGGGTGAAAGCTATTGAACGAGCGTAAAGCTTCTCAATTAGAAACAGATGAGCTATGGGAACAGTGGAAAGAACACAGTGACCCTGAAGCCAAAAAGAAGCTGATAGAGAGTTATCTCCATATTGTAGATTATGTATCCAGCCGTTTGGCTGTGGGGTTACCCAAGAATGTATCCAAAGATGATTTAGCTAGCAATGGAGTAATGGGACTAATTGATGCGATTGAAAAATTTGACTACAAACGAGGATTGCAGTTTCAGACCTATGCTTCCTGGCGTGTACGTGGTGCAATATTAGATTCACTACGCCAAAGTGATTGGGTACCTAGATCTGTGCGAGAGAAAGCTAAAAAAATCGAGGATGCTTATCAGCAGCTGGAACAGAAGTACCTAAGATCCGTTAGTGATGAAGAAATGAGTCTATACCTGAATATTAGTGTAACAGAATTTCAAAATATGTTGCAGGATGTGGCTGTAATGTCACTATGTTCACTGGAAGACCCGATTCGTGAAGAGGAATCAGAGACCCGAATGTCCATACTCGTGGACGACAAAGCTAAGAATCCGGATAGCAAGGTAAATGAGTTCTACTTACGCGAAGCGCTCACCAAAGGTATTGAGAAATTAACGGTGAAAGAACGGACCGTTGTGTCCCTTTTATATTATGAAGATTTATCATTGAGCGAAATCGCAGAGGTCATGTCATTATCTCCCTCACGCATTTCGCAACTTCATTCCAAAGCCATTTTGCGGCTGAGGGGAACGCTTGAGAAGAATCGCGATCTACTTATGCAGAACGATTAACCGTTAGCGGTGACAAGGGGGAGCAAAATTTGATCGGTCAAAATGCTTTGAATCAGTACTTGAGTATTACTTTTTCGGAGGACAAAGGGATCGCGTATTTGCAATTCTCCAAAAAGGATGAGAATTTTTCCTGCTCACCTAAAGAATTGGAACCCTTCCTACATAGTCACAATATTCGCTACGGTATCCAGCGTGATGTTGTTGAACGTATTTGTAGTCATCCGGAGGAGTTTTTTTGGAGTAAAGTCACTATTGCTATAGGTGAACCTGCTGAGCAAGGAATCGATGGACGAATTATGCTCACTGTTGATCTGGAAGAGGATCGCAAGCCGCTTGAGAAAGCGGATGGTAAGGTTGATTATAAGGATTTAGTTCGGCTTCGTAACGTTCTCAAAGGGAAGTTGATAGCTAGAATTATCCCTGCTCAGCCTGGTAAGCATGGAAAGACTGTAACTGGTGATGAGCTTGCTTTCAAAGTCGGAAAGGAAGCTCATTTTAAAATCGGAAAGAACGTACTCGTTGATAACAACGGAACTTCGATGTATGCCGCTATAGACGGTCTAGTTACTTTAACCGATAGCGGTAAAATCAATGTGTTTCCTGTGTATGAAGTGAATGGTGATGTGGATTACAGTACGGGAAACATTGATTTTGTAGGCACAGTTGTAATTCGGGGAAACGTACTGTCAGGATTCTCAGTAAAGTCCGCCGGTGATATTCGTGTAGTTGGTGGAGTAGAAGGAGCAGAATTAATCTCTGGTGGATCCATCGAAATTACGGGTGGTATTATTGGCTATAACAAAGGACATGTAACCGCTGGGAAAAATGTAAAGGTCTCCTTCATTCAAGATGGTAATGTAACAGCAGGTGAAGATGTAATTGTATCCCAGAGCATAATGCATTCCAATATACGTGCTGGCAGGGATGTT
>DJUJ01000139.1:49995-50256 GCA_002438345.1 Paenibacillus sp. UBA6285 | reverse complement strand
AATCATGTATCCGCCGCGATCGCGTTCTAGACAGAAGAACAAACATAAGAGCAAACGTAAGAGCAGAACGGCCTGGATGTGGATCAATGCAGGTCTTCTTCTGATGATTACTGTAGCGCTCAGCTATAGTTTTATGGATGACAAATTCAAGGGAAGTTCGGAGCCACCTCCGGTGGCGCAAATTACGGCTTCGCCTACACCGGATATTACTGCTCAGGAGACAGCACCTATAGCAGTTGTAACGCCTGAAGCTACGGAGTC
>DJUJ01000139.1:42335-49958 GCA_002438345.1 Paenibacillus sp. UBA6285 | reverse complement strand
CACACCTACACCGGAGCCAGAGAGTGAGGAGAGTATTGAAACACAGGCGCCTGAGGCAACTGCGACCCCTTCGACGGATGAAGGTAACTCCCAAATAGCAGACAATGGTTCAGTCTCTGGACTTCCATCAGAAGATAACGCTTCTGGGAAGACAGTGACCTTGAATTTTGGTGGAGATGTTATTTTTTCTGGTAAAGCCGGGGAACTGCTTGAGAAGAAAGGCTACGATTATTCGTATGCCGCTCTGAATGGAATGTTTAAGAAGGACGATCTTACGGTCGTGAATCTGGAGACACCTGTGACCACGGGTGGGGTTGGCGCCGTCAATAAGCAGTATGTATTCAAAGGCGCGCCGAAGGCACTGGATGCTCTTAAGGCAGCCGNNGGGAGCAAGGTTTACGAGACACACTTAGCCACCTTTCGGAAAGAGGAATTCCCTATGTTGGTGCAGGACTGAACAGTAAAGAAGCATTCTCAGCACAATATTTTGAACGTAAAGGGATTAAGATCGCCTTACTAGGGTTCACACGGGTAATTCCTGCATCCGATTGGATGGCTGGAAAGAATAAACCGGGACTTGCTTCTGTGTATGATAGTAGAGAAGGACTTAAAGCTATCGCTGCAGCCAAACAAAAAGCCGATTTGGTTGTCGTAGTTGTTCATTGGGGCAAGGAACGGGTAGAGCAGTACGATAATATCCAGCAGTCACTTGGACGCAGCTTTGTAGATGCGGGAGCCGATCTTGTCATTGGCGGTCACCCACATGTATTGCAAGGTGTAGAACCGTACAAAGGCAAGTGGATCGCCTACAGCACTGGTAATTTTATTTTTACGAGATCAACGGTACCTGCCACGTGGGAAACTGCTGTTTTTCAGGCGGAATGTAGTAAAAAAGGTCAATGTTCATTACAGCTGAAGCCTATGACTGCTGAGTTAGCTCAGCCCGTACCGATGAACGAAGTAAACGGACAGCTTTTGCTGAAAAAAGTTGAAGGCTTATCTGCAGGGCGAGTGAAAATAGACAGCGACGGTAGAGTCACTCAAGTTACAAAATAGGGTTCCTGGGAGGTCCTTATGATGAACAATTTGTGTGTAGCCCATCGGGGATTTTCCGGTAAAGCTCCGGAGAATACATTAGGAGCTATCCGGATGGCGATTGCCATGCCTTTTGTGCACTGGATGGAAATGGATGTCCAGCTCACCAAGGACGGTGTTCCTGTTGTCATTCATGACTATACACTGGACCGTACGACCAATGGTCATGGTAAGGTGAAGAACATGGATTGGGAACATATCCGGCGTCTCGACGCGGGTAGCTGGAAAGGGCGTTCATTTCGGGGAGAACGGGTGCCTTCTTTGGAAGAGGTACTCTCACTAGCCACTGGTAGACTGCGTCTGAATATTGAACTGAAAACAGTGGGCGACATGTATCCTGGTATTGAGCAGAAGGTGACGGATCTTATTTCCTCCAAAGGCATGCGGGACGAAGTGATCTTGACCTCTTTTGACACAGGTGTGTTGAAAAAAATCAAGGAAATAGATCCCCGCTTTCGAACAGGATTGATCTTTGATTCAAGGTTTGGTAATCCTGCTCGGAGGTTGCATGAACTAGAGTGCTCTCTTCTATCGATCAGTTTCTCGCGTCTGAATCCCAGATTGGCTAAGCTTTTGACTGAGCAAGGTGTGAAGATTATGGCTTGGACCGTGAACAAAGGGAAAGAGATGCGTCGCTTAGCAGATATGCATTCTGATATAATGATTTGTACAAACCGTCCGGATATATGGGGCGATACATTTCTAAAAGTATAATATTCCAAATCGATGGGAAAGAGAGCTGATTGTCTGTGTGCGCTGCTGTTAATAATTTATATTGTGTTGGACGCAACTACAAGCTACATGTGGCAGAATTGGGAAATAATGTACCCGTGGAGCCACTCATTTTCTTGAAGCCCTCACATGCGGCGGTTTCCCTCGATAAAGCAGTCATTCAGCTTCCTAAGGATTCAGGTCAGGTTCATTATGAAGGTGAGCTTGTGCTTCGTATTGCTCGTGATTATGTCCCGGGTATGAGCGTGGAGGATCTGGTAGACGTTATGGCCCTGGGACTGGATTTCACACTACGCGATGTGCATAATGATCTGCAGAAGAAAGGCCTACCTTGGACATCAGCTAAAGGGTTTAAGAATGCTGCTCCACTCACACCTTACATTGCGTTTCCTGACAAGGAAGAGCTGGAAGGAACGGATTTCACGGTCTTGAAAAATGGTGTTGAAGTACAGCGTGGCAATGTCAAAAACATGATTTTTTCGCTCCAAAAAATTGTCGATTTTATCGCTGCGCGTTACGGGCTGGGTAAAGACGATGTGATATTTACAGGAACACCAGAAGGCGTAGGTCCTACCGTATCAGGAGATTCCTTTGAGTTGTACTGGGGTGACAAGCTGATGGGGACTTGCCTGATCGGCTAAAAACATCTGTTGGAGATGAATCTATGCTATGGATTATTGGCGCCCTTGGCGCTTTGTTAGTTGCGGGAGCGGCTTATAGGAAACATTCTTTAAGCCTCTCCGGCATGCTTGCCGCAGTAGTGATGGGAACCATTTATTTTGGTGCTGGAAATGCATTTTGGTTTGGAATATTGTTGATCTTTTTCATCTCTTCAAGCCTACTGTCCAAGCTTCATCATGATAATAAGGCGGAGCTTGAGTTGACTTATGCCAAGACTGGTCGCCGTGATGCTGGGCAGGTCTTAGCTAATGGTGGGCTCGGTATGGTTTTCGTTCTACTGAATGCGATTGTTCCGATGGAACTTTGGGGATTTCTATTTATCGGCGTTATGGCAACGGTAACCTCCGATACATTGGCTACGGAGATTGGTACACTCAGCAAGAAGCCACCCCGGTCTGTCCTGACAGGTAAAATACTTCCGGCAGGTGCCTCGGGTGGCGTATCCAGCCTTGGTACGCTGGCCGCCGCCGCAGGAGGCGCACTTATTGGTGCGTCTTCCTGGCTGCTGCGAATGATATCCGGCATGCCGGATCACTCTTTCGTGCTACTTACATTGGCTGGACTTGCCGGAGGACTTGCGGGTGCGTTTACGGATTCTTTTCTAGGAGCAACGGTGCAGCAGATGAACCGCTGCACCGTTTGCGGCCGCGAAGTGGAGGGTACACACCACTGCGGCAAGAAGGTTGAATACGCGCGTGGCTGGAAGTGGATGAGCAATGATGCAGTCAATGCTATCAGCTCTATTGTCGGAGGGGCTGTTGCCTTACTGCTTGGCACGATCATTTAAAGGAGGAACCGATGAGCAGCACAANNATACGAGCTCTTCGGTTCAGGCGGATTTTACGAAACGAAGATGTCGGAAATCGCGGAGCAGGCAGGGATTGCTAAGGGCACAGTTTATTTATACTTCAAGAGTAAGGAAGAATTGTTCATGGCGGTTACGCGCCGAGATTGTGAAGGATTCCTCCAGGACTTGCAGGAAATGCTGAAAGTTAGTGATACTTTGGCGGGAAAGCTGTCGATCATCGCTAAGCATCATCTTTACTATTATTATGAACGTAAGCGGCACACGAAACTCTTTTTCCGCGCACCTAACAATAACCCAGAGCTTGTGGCGTATATGACGCTTTTTATGGAAGAATACATGCAGGCAGTGGTGAAGGTATTGCTGGAGGGTGGAGCGTCTGAGCCTGAGCTTATGTCGCAGTCCTACATAGGGATGTTGGATCGACTAAAGATGGATATTTTGTTCGATCCGTCTTTTAAGGAAGAAGATGCGTATAAACGTGCTGATTTCGCTGCGGGTCTTTTTATTAAAGGGGCCATGGATTACTTGAATTTAGGTCAGGATGTTAGACCGGTGGAATAGCAGGAGTGTGCTGCGACCGGTTTTATGAAAATATAAGGCAAGCGAGGAAATAGCATGAATATTATGACCGTGGAACATCTTTCCAAAAGTTATGGAGAGAAAGTACTCTTTAGTGATGCTTCATTTGGTATGGACGATCGGGATAAAATTGGCTTGATCGGTGTGAATGGAACGGGTAAATCAACGTTTTTACGTATTATTGCCGGTCTGGATACCCCGGATGGTGGGCAAATTGCGATCGGAAATAATGTACGGGTGCAGTACTTGGCACAGAACCCTCCTTATGAGCCGACAAATACGGTACTGCAACAGGTTTTCGCTGGAGATGATCCAGATCTTGCTACCATGCGTGAGTATATGGAGATCATGTCTCGCCTTGAAAAAGAGCCAGGCAATGCAGAACTAGAAGGTAAATTGGTGCGGATTGGACAGGCTATCGACGCCGCAGGTACTTGGCATTTGGAGAGTGAAGCCAAAAGCGTACTTACTAAGCTAGGCATAGTGAAGTTCGATGCGCTGATGGATACACTGTCTGGTGGTCAACGGAAACGTGTTGCACTTGCGGCTGCCCTGATTACGCCATCTGAGCTTCTTATTCTGGATGAGCCTACGAACCATATTGATACAGACTCCGTGGCTTGGTTAGAGCAATATTTACAGAAACGGCGCGGTGCCCTGTTAATGGTTACGCATGATCGTTACTTCTTGGAGCGTGTCGCAAGTGTCATGCTGGAGCTGGACGGAGGGCAGTTATACCGTTATGAAGCCAACTATTCTCGTTTTCTAGAGCTAAAAGCCGACCGTGAAGAGCGTGAAGCCTCTGCGGAGCAGAAGCGTAAGAACCTGCTTCGTACGGAGCTTGCTTGGATTCGTCGTGGAGCTAAAGCTCGTTCAACGAAGCAAAAGGCTAGAATCGACCGCTTTGAGAAGCTGAAAGAGAGTACAGGAAGCAGTTCTAACGGCTCACTGGATATTTCTGTGGCTTCGACACGATTGGGTCGCAAGATCATTGAAATCAACGACCTGTCGAAATCGCTTGATGATCGTCAATTGATTAAAGATTTAACCTATATAGCTGTACCACAGGATCGCGTGGGCATCGTAGGTCCTAATGGTAGCGGTAAATCAACACTTCTGAATCTGATTGCTGGTAAGTTGCAGCCCGATAAGGGAGAGGTTCAGCTTGGCGCTACGGTTAAGTTGGGTTACTTTACGCAAGAGCATCAGGATATGGATGACAGCATGCGAGCCATTGAATATGTGAAGGAAGAAGCGGAAGTCATTCGGACGGCAGATGGCAGCGTGATTACGGCAGGTCAAATGCTCGAACGTTTCTTGTTCCCTCCTGCCATGCAGTGGACGCCGATCTCCAAACTGTCAGGTGGCGAAAAAAGACGCCTATATCTGCTTCGTGTATTGATGGGTGCACCAAACGTATTGCTCTTGGACGAGCCTACGAACGACTTGGATATTGGTACGTTGGCTGTTTTAGAAGATTATCTGGATGAATTCCCAGGCGTTGTTTTCACCGTATCACATGACCGTTATTTCTTGGATCGCACTATAGATAAGCTGATTGCTTTTGAAAATGGAGAAATCCGCCTTCATGTTGGAGATTATACCGAGTATGAAGAATGGCTGGCCAAAAATGTTCCCTCGCGCAATGCGGAATCGAACAAAGAGGACGGAAATGCAAAGCGCAAAGAGACTACAGACACTGGTAGTAGCACAGCGGCAGCATCAGCTCCCAAGACCAAACTCAAATTCAGCTTTAAAGAACAGCGTGAATATGAAGGAATTGACGAGCAAATCGAGCTTGCGGAGCAGCGTTTGACTGATATTAGTGCGGAGATGGAAGCAGCGTTTGCTGACTCTGGGAGACTGCAGGAGTTAGTTGAAGAGCAGCGGCTTGCCGAAACCGAATTGGAGCGTCTGATGGAACGCTGGACCTATCTGAACGAGCTTGCAGAGAAAATCGCTGGTAAAGCATAAACCGGATTGTCCTTTTATGACAATAGGGAGGGGCTCAGTTTGGAAAATCAACTCAAGGCTGCTGTAGCCCTGCGAAATGAAGGTAAAGCTGAAGAAGCCAGGATGATACTGTTAGAGCTATATGAGCAGAATGCTAATGACGCAGAACTTCTGTATCAATTGGCATGGACCCATGATGTGCTCGGTCTGGAACGCGAGGCAGTGCCCTTTTATGAGAAAAGTTTAGCACTAGGCTTACCTTCGGAGCAGAGAGTCGGCGCACTATTGGGACTGGGCAGCGCATACCGAACACTCGGAGAATATGATTACTCCAAAGCAATTCTAGAGCAGGCCGTTCGCGAGTACCCAGAGAATAAGGAATTTCCTGTGTTCCTTGCGATGACCATGCATAACCTTGGAGATCATAGTCTGGCTATGGGGATGTTACTTAAATTGCTGGCAGAAACCTCATCAGATGAAGGAATAAGAAGTTATAGTAAGGCCATTTCATATTATTCAGATAAGCTAGAGCAAGTCTGGGAATGAATGAAATCAAAAAAGAAGCGATCTCGTATTAGTCGAGAATCGCTTCTTTGTGCTTTATTTCGTTCCATCCACCGCAATCATTTGCACCACAGCACGAGAGTCACCGGNNAAGGAAGATACCTTCGAGACCTTCAGCAGGAACGGTCTGTAGGATCGCTGAGCGGAACTCTGCCGCCGTCGAGAGCGTTGGCGTAACAATCAGCCACAGCTTGCCATTATCGTCATACAGCATGCCTGAGCGCATCCGTTTCTCATCAGCATAAGGAAGATGTTCTTCGGCTATAGCAGATTCCCAGAGATTCTCATGCTTCAGATTCATACTAATGCCACCTTGAGCAAAGTAATGCTGACGATCAGTAACCTTCAATTCTGCTCCAGAAGAGGCGACCTGAACAGAGAAACTGCGACTAGCACCATCCCAGACGAGAGTTCCTCGTGCATATTTAGCGTTAAACCAGCCGGAGCCGTACGCCTTTTTGACACCGTTAGTAGGGTTATCATTCATGATAGCAATGGATAGAAGCGCATCGCCATAGAAGAAGCCTCCATTAATCCCATAAGCAATAACGTGCTGAAGGGGTGCATCAGCGGCTCTGAGCTTAATATCTTCTGGCGAAAGTGACATCATATAGAGTTGCACATTTTCCGGACTCTCTTTTTCCAAAAAGCTATAGGAGTGAGGAAGGTCACTAAATGGAGCTTCATTGTCATTGCCGAATATTTGGAACACCGATACCGCTAACCCTACAATAAAGAGCAGCAGAAGAGAAACGATCAGCCATTGTCTACGTCTCCAGAGCTGCTTTAACTTGCCAGTGCTAGCTTCAGTTAGTACCCACATAAGCAGCGAGAAGCTTAGCAGTGTTTACTACAGCTTGCTTATGTGTACGTTCCATGGAGTGGGAGGCATGTACGCCTGGGCCAATCAGTGCTGCACGAATATTGTTGCCGCCTCGAAGAGCAGCCGAAGCATCAGAGCCGTACATTGGATATACATCAACGGCATAAGGAATAGCGAGTGCATCTGCCAGTTCAATTAAACGGCCTGTCATAGCATAATCGTAAGGTCCTGAAGAGTCTTTTGCACAGATAGATACATCGGTTTCTTTACAGCTAAGATCGTCTCCCATGGCGCCCATATCGACTGCTATCATTTCATTGATGTCACCAGGAATCCAAGCTGTACCGTGACCTACTTCCTCGTAGTTGGAGATGAGGAAGGAAAGATT
>DJUJ01000139.1:38978-42256 GCA_002438345.1 Paenibacillus sp. UBA6285 | reverse complement strand
CTGGCTGGTTAAGATGGTTCCTGTATAGGTTTTGCCGCTACGGGTATGGATCACGCAGTATTCATTCTCAATGCTGTGCATGGCAAAGCCACCAACAGAGGTCAATCGCAGTGTACCATTGGATTTAACAGAGCGAACCATGCCTCCAAGTGTATCCACGTGAGCGCTGATGCCGATAGTACGCGAAGGGTCAAGGCCAGGGACGGTAAGAATAACGCCGCCTTTTTCATTCCAGCTTAACGGTACATTCAGTGCTGCCGCTTCTTCGGCTACAAGATTCATCACTTGTGCTGTGAAGCCGCTGGGGCTCGGTGTATCAAGCAATTTTTTAAGGATTGAAAGTATGTAATCTTCATTAGGTTGAATGGTAATCATGGTTGAAATCCTCCCGATAAACTATCATTGTCTAGATTTAAAGAATCCGTTGAAGAACTGGCATCACGAAGCTTAGTTAGCTCAGCTGTCATGCTTTTAATTTGTTTTTGCAGCTTATACTGACGGAAAATTCCGTACGAGCCAACAATGATACCGCCAATAAGGGCACAGCCAAGGATAACAAGAATGAGCGGTATATTAACTACATCGAAACCGAAGTTGACCTGAACCGGATCCACGTTGATGACTGCAAATATAGCTGTTAGCAGTGCGAAGATTAGACCCGCAATTAGTGACCATTGAATTTTCATTGAATACTTCCTCCTCAAGAGATATAACAGTATAAAATCCCTTGCCCAGATAGGGCAAGGGATTAATGCAATACTAAGCTCTCTGCCTTATTTGGTCAACTGTTCCATTTGAGCGATAACATCTTCGAATACACTCATCGCTTCGCGAATTGGTTCAGGAGAAGACATGTCAACACCAGCTTTAGACAGAATATTAATCGAGTAGTCACTGCCACCACTCTTCAAGAAGCTGAGGTACCGATCTACTGCTGGTTTGCCTTCTTCAAGAATTTGTTTGGCAAAGCTAGTTGCTGCTGAGAAGCCAGTTGCGTATTTGTAAACATAGAAACTGTTATAGAAATGCGGGATCCGTGCCCATTCCATCTCGATATCCTGATCTATAATCATTTCTTTGCCGTAGTATTTGACATTCAGATCGTAATAGATACTCGAAAGATCTTGTGGAGTAAGCGAATCGCCCTCTTCAACACGCTGATGGATGATTTTCTCGAATTCAGCGAACATCGTTTGCCGGAAAATCGTTGTACGGAACTGATCAGCATAGTAGGTAAGCAAATACATTTTTTCCTTAGGATCTGTAGACTTTTTAAGTAAATAATCCATAAGCAACGCTTCATTGGTAGTAGAAGCAACCTCTGCCAGGAAAATAGTATATTGCGCATCCCGATAATTCAGAGCGTTATCCGAAAAATACGAGTGTAATGCATGGCCCATCTCATGCGCCAGTGTAAACATACTGTTAAGATTATCATTATGGTTCAACAGTACAAAAGGATGCGTACCATATGGCCCCCAGCTGTAAGCCCCAGACCGTTTGTTCTCGTTCTCATAGACATCGATCCATCCGTTGTCGTAGCCTTTTTGCAGCACATTCAGATAATCTTCACCCAGCGGTTTGAGACCCTCTTTAGTGATTTTCTTGGCTTCTTCATAGGTGATATCTAATTTATATTCATCAACAAGTGGTGCAAACAGATCATACATATGTAGCTCATCGACACCTAGCAGCTTCTGACGCAGTTTCATATAACGATGCATCAATGGAAGGCTTTCGTGTATCGTATCAATCAAGTTGGTGTAAACCTCTTTAGGAATGTTATCGCCATACAGCGACATTTCCATTACAGAAGGATACTTGCGAATCCGTGAGTAAAACACATTCTTATTCACATTGGCGCTAAGCGTTGCTGCGATAGTATTCTTTTGCTTCCGGTAGGTATCGTAGACTGCTTTAAAAGCATTTCGGCGAACTTCACGATCTGTACTTTCTAGAAACTTGATATAGTTGCCATGAGTCAGCTCAACTTCTTTGCCATCCTCATCTTTAATCTTGGGGAATTTTAGATCCGCATTGTTCAGCATGCTAAAAATGTTCTGAGGCGCTTGCGCTAAATTTCCTACTTGAGCAAGCAGTGCTTCTTCAGCCTTAGACAGCACGTGAGCTTTTTCACGTTTCATTTCAGTTAAAGTGAATTTATAAGCGGATAGATCCGGATCAGCGATGAACTGTTCCAACTTTTCTATAGGCAATGCCAGAATTTCTGGGGTTACAAAAGATAATGCCTCGCCTGCTTCTATACCTAGCTTTTTCGCTTTGGAGGACAAAGCTTGGTAGTCGGGATTAGCTGTGTCTTCATCCTGACGCATGTGTGCATACACATAGAGTCGTTCAGTTAGGATGGACAACTTGTCATCCAGTTCAAAACATTTTTTTAGAGCATCTGCGGAATCTAGTGTACCTTGAAAATCCGCAGCTTTTTTGATTAGGGATTTAGCTTCTGCATATTCTGCATCCCAATCCTTCTGAGAAGCAAACACATCTTCAAGCTTCCAACGATTCTCAGCAGGTACTTCGCTTCTTTTCAATAATTGTTCCATAGAAACCCTCCTAGAATGATGAGATGTAGTAGGCATAATCTCCCTCGGCAATACTGTGGATGATATATCACCCGGTAGCAAGCTGAGCACAAGTAGAAGAGGGATGGACTTGGGTGTAATAAGCATGACGTCCTCCTCTTGAAAAGTAGAGTCAGCTTAGTATGCCCTGCTAAGTCCCGATTATTAATATTTAGTCTTCTTTAAAATATAAGAAAGTATAAGTTATGCACCTATACTTTATGTCTTATATTTCTCGCTTATACGCTTATCGTTCTAATAAGGACGCCAAAGGCGTTTANNTAAGGACGCTGAAGGCGTTTATACTTATATGGTAGTTATGCCAATAAGCTATAAATTATAAAGATAAAGGCGAACAGAATCATAATGACTGCAGTTAAGGCCATGCCCCGCTTAAACTGCGGCGGGACACGATCCTTGGTCATAATTAGAACTGCGCCTAGACATAGGACTAGGACAACATAAATCGCGAGATTTTCTGTATTCATATCCTGTTATACCTGTTTGAAAGCTGCGATAATATTTCTGTACTCTTCTTCATTATCTTTATAAGATTCTTTGTTGAATCGGTTGTTCACCCACTGCATCATAGCTGGACGACTAAGGAAGGTATGTGTTTCTTCTCCCCATTGATCGGAGATTTCGCGGAGTACAATATAGCGTCCTTGAACTTCTACCGTCATCATATTCCATTTG
>DJUJ01000139.1:30707-38868 GCA_002438345.1 Paenibacillus sp. UBA6285 | reverse complement strand
TGGTTTAACGCAGAAAAAGGTTATGGTTTTCTTCAAGTAGAAGGCGGCGAAGATGTATTCGTACACTTCTCAGCAATTCAAGGTGACGGATTCAAAACTTTGGACGAAGGTCAAGAAGTAGAATTCGATATCACTGATGGTAATCGTGGACCGCAAGCTGAAAACGTAGTAAAATTATAAGAAACAGCAATGACAGTTAAGCTGTCTGCTACAAATATATAATTTACTTGGCAAGCCCTTGCAAGAGTGGTTACCAACTTATAGAACACAGTTCTTTCGAGAACTGTGTTTTTTTACAGATATAAGAATTTATAAGTTACGCAACTATAATATCCTTATATTTCTACGAGAAACGGTTGTCATCTTTAAAGGATGACAACCGTTTCTTCTTGGTTTAATTGACATCAACATAGATGAAAAGGTCTTTGCATTCCCAATTGAAAGGGACAGCAAAGACCTTTTTTATATTTTTGAGTATCAGTAACGTTCTATTATAGTGAAGTTTTTTTGCTTCTTTTCTTGAAATAACGAATCGAATCTCGATTGGAATCCAATAAATGTTGTCCTAGAAAACCTATAAAGGCAAGAACACTGAAGCCCACAGCTACCATATAAAAGGTGGGGCGTCCCGCATCTTGATAGATCATTCCACCAAATGTACCACTAAGAAGTCCAGCTGCACTTGACCACACGACCGTATAGATTGCAAGACCGGTGGCCCGGAGCCGATCGGGAATAATCCGAGTGATATAACGGACAGATGTTACGAAAAAGACGCCGAATGATAGACTATGCATGGCTTGAATCGCGATCATCGAGCCTGGATGATCAGCGAGCGACATTAGTAGGAAACGAAGGGCATACATGAGACTTGCTAAGGCCAGCAAGGGCAGTTCTTTAAATCTGTCGCCGTATCTGCCCAGTATAAATAATACAGGGATTTCACTGAGTGCCGAAGCGAGCAATGCAAAGCCGATCACTTCCTCACCAGCGCCTAGTTGCTTTAAACTGATGGTGAGAAAAGCTTCGTTCATTCTATGGCCCAGCGCGAGTACAAAGACACATCCAAAAAACCACAGTACCTCTTTTTGCAACAGAATATCTTTAAGCCCGTGCTCTTTCTTGCCGGATTCAGCGGTAAGATCTTCCTGATTGGGAAGCTCCGGAGCAGGCTTTTTGACATCCTTTAGTCCAATTGTAATTAGAAGCGCGATTATAATGATAATTATACACAAGGTAAGACTCCAAGTAGCCCCTAAAGCTCTTAGAGTGTAACCGACTGTTAAAGCAAAGAAGGAATAGCCTAATGAGCCAAATACGCGAATTGAAATGAAGTTTCGCCCGTGTGGTTCCGCAATTTTGATTGCCATTGCATCAGCAAGCGGAAAAACAGGGTAATAGAAGAAGTAGAAAAAGGACAAAATAAGCATAACGGTAGAAAATTCGGTAGCTCTGGCTAATAGAAGTCCGGTTACTAATTGACCCGCAAGTAAAATAAACATGATCTTTCGAATGGTACCTAGCTTATCGCTTATCATACTCCAGAAGAGATTGGATAGGATGGAGATGAGGGGGCCAAGGGAATACAAGTAGCCCACCTGAGAACTGCTAAATCCTAGATGTGTGTAGAATAAAGGAAAGTATGATACTACAAGAACGCTGGTGCCATAAATCGTAAATAGAAAGGAACGCAGCCAGTTTTGATCGCTGTAAGGGCTGCCGGTCCGTTTTAAAAACATGAAATTGCACTCCTCTGAAATTGAAATACGCCTAGTATAGCATAAAGCAATGAGGAGAAGGACGTCATCTCAAAATGAGGGCTAAGTCTTTTCTTTGCGTTATTTCTGAATCTTTCATGATTTTACGAAAGTGATTTTGTTGTTTGTACAAATACGCCTGATCATATTATAATAAGTGGTGATTTGGATAAGGAGACAACAATGTGGAGGCACTATCATTGAGTGAATTAGAGCAAGGCCGTTACCTTAGCCCGCGTGGTCCATTAGGGCTTATGAACAGGGTCTATAAGTACGTGCTGCCTGAAGTGAGAGAATGTCTCCACTTCTGGCGCCAAGATGCGAATGGGATTCCCGATCCCGAGCTCCGGAAGCAAGCACTTGCCAGCATTGAGACGAAAGAGTTTCATTGCATAGGTGGAGGTATTTATGCCGCCGGCAATTTATCGATGAGACATATACTTATTCCGCTTATTGTTGCTTATCAAACTATCAGTGATTATCTAGATAACTTATGTGATCGCAGTACTTCGCTTGATCCTGCAGATTTCAGGCTGCTGCATCAATCTATGCTGGATGCCATTGATCCTAACGCTGATCCTGTTAATTATTATGCGCTTCGTGATGAACAGAATGACGGTGGATACTTGTACAGGCTGGTTCGAAAATGCCAGGAGATGATCTCATTGCTGCCAGGTTATTCCGCTGCTGCAGCGGAGATTCGTGATTTGGCTGTGCTGTATACAGATTTGCAGGTATATAAGCATATCCGCCCGGAACTCAGGGAAACTGCCCTGAAGGAATGGTGGGAGCAGCAGGGGAGCCGTGCTCCACATCTGCACTGGAACGAGTTTGCGGCTGCGACGGGCTCTACGTTAGGCGTATTCATGCTTTTTCTATCCGCATGTGATCCGAAGCTGAGCAAATCTTCTTCGGAATCGATCCGAGCTGCGTACTTTCCACATGTGTGTGGTTTGCACATCATGCTGGATTATTTGATTGATCAGGAAGAGGACCGAGCAGGCGGTGATCTTAATTTCTGCAATTATTATGGCGACACGGATACCATGTTGAGCCGGATCGCTTCCATGGTTGAGTGGGCCCGCAAGGATGTACGTGATCTTCCAGAGTCATCCATGCATCGTATGGTGATTGAGGGATTGCTGGCACTTTATTTATCTGATCCGAAAGTTAGCGAACAGCGGGAAGTTCGCACTGTGTCTAAGAGCCTAATGAGAGGAAGTCCGCTTACCAGGCTGTTCTTCTTCGCTAATAGCCGCTGGATACGCAATCGTTTTTTGTAACAATGTTGCGAAGCTTCACCTATAAAAGGGATGGGGCATTGCACAACTTTAAGGAGGAACAACAGAATGTCAAAAATCAAAAAAATTGCAGTACTGACTAGTGGTGGAGATTCACAAGGTATGAACGCCGCTGTTCGTTCGGTTGTAAGAAGCGCACTTTATTTCGGTATCGAAGTCTATGGTGTGCAACGTGGATATCAAGGACTTCTGAATCGTGATATCTTCCCTATGGATCTTCGCAGTGTAGGCGACATTATTCAACGCGGAGGCACAATTCTGCAATCTGCAAGATGTCTGGAGTTCACAAAGCCAGAAGGTCAGCAAAAGGGCGCGGATATTCTTAATGAAATGGGCATCGATGGCTTAGTTGTTATCGGTGGAGATGGTTCTTATAAAGGCGCTAATAAACTAAGTAAACTCGGTATCAAGACGATGGCTTTGCCGGGAACTATTGATAATGATATTTCCTACACGGACTACACCATTGGGTTTGATACAGCGGTTGGTGTCGTTGTAGACGCCATTAACAAGCTGCGTGACACTATGTCCTCCCATGAGCGTTCTTCAATTGTAGAAGTTATGGGACGTCACTGTGGAGATATCGCGCTACATGCGGGTCTGGCTTCTGGAGCAGAAACGATTCTTGTACCAGAAATGCCATATGACTTGAATGAAGTTGCTGATCGGATGCGCGACAACTTTATCAGAGGTAAACGTCACAGTATCGTAATTGTTGCAGAGGGCGTAGGTAAAGGTGAAGATGTGGCACAAGCGCTGAAAGATCGTCATGCTTCTCTGGATGCACGTGTTACTGTACTTGGACATATTCAACGTGGAGGAACACCAACCCCTGGAGACCGGAACCTCGCTAGCCGTCTTGGCGATTTTGCCGTACGTAAGCTAATTGAAGGTGAATCCGATAAAGCCTGCGGTATCATCAAGGGTGAACTAGCCCTTACAGATATCGATCTTGTAGTGAATACGAAGAAGGACTTTGACGTAGAGTTGTACGAGCTTGCATCCCGTCTTTCTCAATAATTAACTACACATACAAAAGGAACAGCTGCGAGTTTCGCACTGTTCCTTTTTTTGTGTACTATTTATTATTTATGATGTGGTTGAGCGTCTGCATATTGTGTGGCATAACGACATTGAACTTTGACAAGTCGAGACAAGAGCAGTGTGGCGCCGATGGCAAGGCCGGTGATAAGTCCGATCCAATAACCGTATGCTCCTAAATCTGTGTAGGTCGCAAGCACATAACCAGTAGGAAGCCCTATAACCCAATAAGCTATAAAACAAATAATGAAGGCTGGGTTAACATCTTTATATCCGCGTAGCGCTCCTTGCGTAGGTGTGGCAATCGCATCGGAGATCTGGAAAAAGATCGCATAGATCAAGAAGTGCTGAATTAAAGAAATGACATCAGGTTCATCAGAGTATAAACCAGCTACTTGGTGTCCAGCAAATAAGAGCAGGAGTGCTGTTGCCAGCGAGAGTATAGCCGCAAGTCCAATTCCCATTATGGCATATTGACGAGCATCCTTTTGTCTGCCAGATCCAGTCTCGAAGCCGACAAGGATGGTAAGGCTGATGCAAATACTGAGTGGAATCATATACAACGTAGTTGCAAAATTAATGGCAGCTTGATGAGCTGCAATCGTTACGGTATCGAACTGACTCATTAACAAGGTTACGGCGGAGAAGACCGCAGTTTCAAAAAAAATCGAGAAGCCGATAGGTACGCCGATCTTTAGTAGGTCTTTGAAGCTTTTTAGCGATATAAAGTAGAACTTTCGGAAGATTCTAAGGTTAACAAATGGTTCAGCTCAATAAATGAACAGAAGGGCAACTGAGAATATTACCCAGTAGGTGATGGCTGAAGCCACACCAGCTCCAACACCGCCAAGACGAGGGAATCCGAATTTCCCGAAGATCAGCAAGTAGTTCAAGCCAACATTGACGGGCAGAGCTATTAGTGTGATAAACATGGACACGCGTGTTTGCCCCAAAGCGTCTATACAACTACGGAGAACCGTATATCCAAACAATGGGATAATTCCGAAGGAGATAGCGCTAAGAAAACGGAATGCAACATCTCTTACAGTCGGCTCCAAATTCATAAAATTAAGGATAGGTGACAAGGCGAGGCTGCCGATTAGTAAAACAATTACAGAGACGATCAGTGATAACCAGATTCCCTGTGTGACTTGATAGGTTACATCCTTATCCTTCTTGCTTCCAATGAGCTGGGAGACAATGGGGGTGATCCCCATAAGAATCCCGCTTAAACCCGTTTGGATAGGAATCCAGAGACTGGTCCCTATTGCGACACCTGCCAGATCGGTTGTACCAAATTTACCCGACATGTTTGTATCAAAGAAGGTTATGGCTGATAAAGCAATCTGTGTAACTAGAATTGGAAATAAAATATGAAAAAATTGTCCTGCTTTTTGTTTTAAAGAGGTGGTTTGTATCATAGTTCTTTGCCTCATTCTTTGTTGGTTTTCAATGATTACGGCAAAAGTTCCTTTTCTCTCCATTAAAAGACCCGGCAGACGCCGGGCCTTTATCTTGTATCTTACCTGATTTCAATTATAAATAATAAGGGCAATATACATTATTTTTCATAGTCGACGCCGGAGGTATAGCGGTTATTGGCGTTCCAGAGCAGAAACTCCTCCACATTTTCATCTTTTAAAGCGCGGATTTGATCTTCCACTTGTTTTTTGCCGTATTTAATATAATGCCCGCTTCCGAGCCAGCTTGCTGTAAAGTCTTGAATCCAAGGACGAATAATGGGTTTGTAGCTGCCCAGTGGATCAAGCTTCTTATGCGTATCAACCATGGATCCTTTGATGGTAGCATATGGATCTAAGTCAGGCTCCTTCACTCCAAACCATCCTGTTGAATAATGACTTGGATATACCATCGGGCTGATGACATCCACATTCTTGGATATTTTAACAAAGTCTTGTCCAATGCCCTTAGCAGGGGCAGATGCAGCATATCCAAAAATATCTACGGACACACGAACACCTAGTGGAGCAAGCTCAGCTTTGGCATAGTTCACAAAATTAGAAATAATGTCTACGCGAGAATCGCTGGATTTAGTGTATTTAAGTGTATCTGCACGTTTTTCGAATCCTTCAGGAAAGCGTACGTAGTCGAATTGAATCTCTTTAAAGCCGAGTTTAACAGCTTCTTTGGCAATATCGACATTGTATTTCCAGACATCTTCATTATAAGGANNTATTAACAAAACTATCGCCGCCTTTATTCTTCCAAACTGAGCCGTCTGCATTAACAAAGGATAATTGCGGGTTCTTTTTGGCGAGTATAGAGTCCTTAAAGACAACAATTCGAGCAATAGGATAAACATCATGTTTGTTCAATCTTTCCATCAGTTTGTTGATATCGCCAATAAAGGGCTGAGGGTTACCCAGTTTCTGAAGTTCTGGATTATCGGTCTTATACGTGATATAACCAGCATCATCCTTAATATCGATGACCATAGAATTTAGTTCAGTCTGGTCGAGCAAAGAAAGAAGCTTTTCCATTCGTTCTCCACCTGCACTGTATGCGGTAACATAGATGCCTTTTACTTTCGGTGCACCTGGCTGAGGATCTGCGTGTAACATACTTTGTGAGTCGTTTGTCTCAGATGTAGCATTTGGAGCTGGGGTAGTAACATTTGAATTATTGTTTTGCCCAGCGATAATGGGGGGATTCATGGCGGACTTCAATACGATTGCCACTTCAGCGTCATGTTGGTTCTGTTGCACCCCTACACTTCCCAAGGCCATCATCAGTAGAGCCCAGGTGATGTTCATTCGTATTCTCTCCCTTTATGTACTTTCCCTAAATTATATAAAGAACGGCTGCTCCCCAAAAGAACAATGTTGGCTCAGATGGGGTCTGAAAAACCATCCTTGTTGTTTATAACCGGGACGCACAGATTCTAAACGTTTTGTTTAAAAAGTAAATGCCGCCTTAAATCGGCAACATGGCCGAACCTAAGGCGGCAACTATCAAGACTTCTCTTGCGGCTTACTCATTGAAGATACGCAGAATTCTGATGTTCACAGATACTGTAATGGATGATATCCATGGCATCCGCAGGTTCCAGAATACTAAGCCCGTCACGCAGAACGATTACGGAATTTAATTCGTCCTGTTTGAGAAACGGCATCATATCAGGATACCACCTCATGACGATTGCTGATAGCTTTACCGTTTCCATTTCCACAAAAATCACCCTTTCCTTTTTCGATAGGTCTGAATGGAATTCAGTGTTCATCGGAAAACGAAGTGCTTGGAAAAAAGAGGGGTAAATCTCAATCTTTATGAAATTGTTAGGGTTCTGCCTGATTATAATATATCACAATTCTGTGATTGGTGCATTTTCCAATTAAAGGACTTTCATTACCGAATTATCTTTTTCGGAAGGAACCCATAACGCCGACCGTTTCGACAATATTTACAAAAGCTTGAGGATCTGTCGTGCGGATAATACGTTGCAGCTCAGCAAGTTCGTAGCGGGTTGTTACTGTCATTAGCATATCCTTTTCAACAAGAGAATAAGCGCCTTCTGTTTTAATCTTTANNGTACGATTTGTTACTATATATACGGTAACCTTTAAATGGCTGATGTGAATCATGTCCAGTACCTTACCAGTTACGTATATAGATACCATCGATGCAAGTGCCAAGTTCCAGTTGTTATCAAAATATGCTGCGGCAAGGATAACGAGTCCATTTAAGCTTACCATCACATTTCCAACTGGGAAATCACGGAATTTAGTGATGATTGAACCCAGAATATCAAAACCTCCGGATGAACCACCTGCGCGGAAGGAAAAACCACAGCCGATACCGACCAACACTCCGCCGAATACAGAAGAAAGCAGCATATCAGTGGCTACCAAATATTCTGGAATGATCGTCATGAACCAGGTTGTTGCCACAACGGATAACATGCTTAGCATAATAAATCTCCGACCCAGCTGGAACCAACCAGCTACAAGTAGAGGAATATTAAAGAGAAAGTATAACAAGCTTATGTTTATTGGAGTAAAGTAACCCACTAACATGGAAAGCCCAGATACTCCTCCGCTGAGT
>DJUJ01000139.1:27229-30554 GCA_002438345.1 Paenibacillus sp. UBA6285 | reverse complement strand
GGATAGGGAGGCTTTTCGTCCCAAAAGCGCTATATCATGCATGAAAAAAGAGCATGATTGGACAGCATATAAATGTGTTTACCGCTACTTAAGAATACAGACAAGCATGTGGAATGTCCACTGTATAGAAGGAGCATGAATAATTTGAAAACATTCGCAGAATTTGGCTTGGAGCCAAAAGTGCTACAAGCAATCACAGAGTTAGGATTTGAGGAGGCAACACCGATACAGGAGCAGTCAATTCCATTGGCATTGACTGGGTCGGATCTGATCGGTCAAGCACAGACTGGTACTGGTAAGACTGCTGCTTTTGGTATCCCCCTCATCTCAAAGATTAATCGCGAAGACGAAAAAATTCTGGCACTAATTATGGCACCAACACGTGAGTTGGCCATTCAAGTATCAGAAGAAATCGGTAAGCTAAGCCGTTTTAAAGGTCTTCGTTCGTTGGCAATTTATGGCGGACAAGATATTGGTCGCCAAATCCGTGGTCTAAAGAAGAAACCACAAATCATTATTGGTACACCAGGACGTTTGCTTGACCATATCAACCGTAAAACCATTCGTTTGGATGATGTTCAAACTGTTGTATTGGATGAAGCAGATGAAANNAGATATGGGCTTTATGGAAGATATTCAGACGATCCTCAAACTCGTTCCTGACTAGCGTCAAACTATGTTGTTCTCGGCTACAATGCCTCCAAACATTCAACGTCTTGCACAGCAATTCCTGAACAACCCGCAACATGTCTCCGTTATTCCGAAACAAATCAGTGCTCCGCTGATTGATCAAGCGTATGTTGAAGTACCTGAACGTCAAAAGTTCGAAGCGCTTAGCCGTTTGATTGATATGGAATCTCCTGAGCTTGCTATCGTATTCGGACGTACGAAACGCCGGGTTGATGAGCTTGCAGAAGCTTTGCAAAAACGTGGATACTCTGCTGATGGATTGCATGGTGACTTGTCACAGAACCAACGTGATGCAGTAATGCGTAAATTCCGCGATGGCAGCATTGATGTGCTGGTAGCTACTGACGTAGCGGCTCGTGGTCTGGATGTATCAGGCGTTACACACGTAATTAACTTTGACTTGCCACAAGATCCAGAAAGCTATGTACACCGTATCGGTCGTACAGGTCGCGCTGGTAAAGAAGGTACAGCTTGGTCTTTCGTTACTCCACGCGAAATGGATCATCTGCATTTGATCGAACGCGTTACTCGTCACCGTATTACTCGTAAACCATTGCCAACTATGGCTGAGGCTATTGAAGGTAAACAACGCGTAACAGCTGAGCGTTTGCTTGAGATGGTTGAGAGCGGTGAATTGAACGAGTACAAAGGTATTTCTATTCAGTTGCTTGAGCAATATGATTCCGTTCAATTGCTGTCGGCTGCAATGAAGCTTTTGACTGGTGATAAGAAGGATTCCGCAATTGAATTGACTCCTGAAGATCCAATCCGTGCTAAACGTCGTGGTGGTAAGAACGACATTCGCAGCGGCCGCAAACCTAATGGTGGGTATGGCGGAAACCGTGGGACTTCCGGTGGCAGCACTGGTGGATACCGTGGCAATCGCGACAACAACGGTGGTGGTAGTCGTGGTGGATACAGCAGCGGTGGCAGTGGCAGTAACTATGGTAGCGGCAGTGGCGGTTATGGCGGCGGCTATAAAGGCAACCGTGATGGAGCAAGCCGTGACGGTGGTGCGAACCGTAGTAGCGCTGATCGCAAGCCGTCTACTCGTCCAAGCAGCACAAGCACACGTCCAGCAAAACGTGAAGATTTCGATAATTAATACCTGATCAGAACCCGAGGGTGATGATTTACCAAAATACCAAGAAGACGAGATGCCGAATAGCGGTTCTCGTCTTCTTTTTGTTGAAGTATTAGGATGTTTATTGAGTTAGCAGTTTATATGAAAGTACGAGTGATGATAACGAGCAGGATGAACAATACGAGGATTGTGCCAGTTCTCCTTTAGAATGAGGTGATTTTGGTAATTTCGATACTTTAAATCCCAATATATGGATTTTGTAGACTTAATGTATAGACGATGACCTAGAATTCAGAAAGTTGGGCTATGGAAAAGAGGAGGGCAAATGAGGTATAGTTAAGATAAGTAGTATGCAAGAGACAGAGGAGGAAGGGAATTGGAGTTTAAAGGAGCAATGGGCGGTTTATACCGCATCACAGAATGGATTACACGTATCGCAGCTAGTAATATCTTATGGGCACTATGTTCCGCCCCGTTTTTGTTTTTTGGTGTTATGAAGATGATTATGTTAGGGACAAGCACGGGCGGTGTAAATGAGCAGCTCACATTGAACTGGGCAATGGGGATTTTGGCACCATTTACAGTATTTCCTGCTTCAGCGGCATTATTTACCGTAGTACGCAAATGGGTTATGGGGAATACGGATGTAGGGACTTTTCGTACATTTTTTCAGGGGTATAAAGAGAATTATTTAAAGAGTATGCTCGGAGGAGTCATCTATACATTGATGTTCGTTATTATGTACGTCGATGTAACGGTTTACATGACACAAATGCCTGACTTCAGAATTGTTGGTATTTTGATGTTAGTGCTCATGATTATTTTGTCAGTGTCTATGTTTAACTTCTTTTCCATTGTCGTTCATTATCAAATGAGCTTTAAACAAGTGATGACGAACTCATTTTTGCTGACTATAGCACGTCCGATTCGCGTGTTCTCAACTTTGATTGCAGCTGCAGTTCTTGTTTATATTGGTCTGAGATATCCAGCGCTGTATTTCATCTGTATTCCAACGTTGATTACGATGGCTGCTTTCTTTAACTTCTATGCTACCTATAACAAACTGCAATTGCAGGTGGAGCAGAAGAAACTGAAAGAGCAAGAAGAGCAAGAANNTTAATCAAGATGATGAAGACGACGAAGACGACGATTATGAAGACGATGTTGAGAATAAAGATATAAAACGTATTTAATAAAAGACGAACATTGAGCATTGGAAATCATCAGGTATTTAATTCCATTGTAAAATAAAGCGCATACAGGTTTACTTTTTCGTTAAAACGCAATATAATAATAACAAATCCTGCGATGTTCGTTACGGTTGCTCGTTGTTTTGAACCAATGATAATGTCTTGGGAGATCTACACGAAGCGCAGCTGAACAGCCCTGTCTATATGACCTGGGGAATTCAAAAACGTTTTCTGCGGTCACCCACCTGCTATAGCAGGTTCAGAAGACACTGTAGCCGGACGGCATAAGCGGGTTTTCTATTGTTTAGGCCAAAGCGCCCTGTTTCCCGTGAAAGTTGGGATCGGGCGCTTTTTTTGTATG
>DJUJ01000139.1:10584-27211 GCA_002438345.1 Paenibacillus sp. UBA6285 | reverse complement strand
CCCTTTTGTTCCTGAGACAAGAGTGTTACACTTAGAATAATGAACTTGGGATTTGTAGAGGGGGAAGAATTTTGTCGTTAAAAAGAACCTTGGTCGGTTTATTCCGCAGTCATGATGGAACAAGCGACCGCGCAAAAGATCCGACATTAAAAACGCGTTATTACAATCTAACGAAAGACAAAGCTTGGGAGGAAGTTTCATCAACGCTTAAGAAAGTTCCTGGATTCAAGGTGCTTCATGAAGTGGAGTCAGTAGGTGAGATTACACTGGAGAAGAGAACGGCATTCGGTCGTACACTGGACATTACTGTCTCAGTGCTCAATACCACGCCTGTACGTTGTGGCGTAGATATGTACTCAGCATCTAGAGGTTCGCTAGGCGATCTGGGTGCTAACTACCGTGTTATTCAGCGGTTGTATGCGTCTTTGGACAAAAAATTAGGAAAATACAAAGCGGACTAATTTTCAGAGATCCGTAAAACCTTCTTACTTAGGTAGAGTATGAATGCGTTTACGTAAACGATCAGCTGCTCTGGATGTTATCGATAAATCTTTCTATTACAAAAAAAGCGGGAGAAGGATGGACCTTCTTCCGCTTTTTTCAAAATATAAGAAAGTATAAGTTTTACACCTATACATTATGTCTTATATTTCTCGCATAAACGCTTGTCGTCCCTTATAAGGACGACAAAGGCATTTATGCTTGCAGTGATAAGTAAGTATTGTCGTAAATTGCTACTGATCTACTGCCCTATAGAATTAGAGCAGCTCCTTCACAGCAGCTATAGCATCTTCGTAATTAGGGTGCTCAGTCATCTCACTCAAATATTCAACATAGGTGAGTGTGTTGCTCTTGTCTAGTACAAAAATAGAACGCATATCTAACCGGAATTCATTGATTAGAACACCATAAGCTTGTCCGAATGAGGCTGCTTTGTGATCGGATAGAGTGATTACGCGATCGATACCTGCAGCGCCACACCAGCGGGCTTGAGCGAATGGTAGGTCCATACTAACCGTGAGGATAACTACATCGTCACCCAGCTCTGCAGCTTCGCTATTGAATCGGCGCGTCTGTGCATCACATACACCAGTATCTAGAGAAGGGACAACACTGTCCAGCTTGATTTTACCGGCATAATCACTAAGAGACACTTCTTCCAGTAGATTCTTACTAAGAACAAAATCGGGGGCGGGATCACCAGCTGTAAGCTTGGGTCCTACGAGAGTAATGGGGTTGCCTTTGAAAGTAGCTACGCCTGTTCTTTCTTGCGTCATATCCTTGTTTTCCTCCTCGAATTGTAATATTGGCTCTTACCGCCACAATAAATTATAATCTTATTTACAGGGAGTTGTCCAACAAGGCAAGATATAAACGTAAAGGGATGGGTGTAATGATATTTATACGGTATGAAAATTGGAAAAGTTATCTCCGGTATTACCCGGTAACGTGTCTTCTCATAGTGGCTAACGTGATCATGTTTATCCTTATGACGTTCAATGGAGGATCAACTAATATTCAAACGCTTGTTGATTTTGGTGCTATAGTTGATGTTAGTCCATTTAAAGAGGAACTATGGCGCTATGTGGCGGCTATTTTTTTACATAATGGGTTTTCCCATCTATTCTTTAATAGCTTTACTCTGCTGGTGTTTGCACCGCCTCTGGAGCGCCTGCTTGGCTGGTGGCGATATGCTATTCTTTATGTGGTAGGTGGAGTTCTTGCAAATGTTCTAACGATTGCGATCAGCAGTCGCTCAGAATTAGGGGTAGGCACGGTATCAGTAGGTGCTTCTGGAGCGATCTACGCCGTTTATGGCGCATTTTTATACATTGCTGTTATTCAACGGGCGATGATGGACGAAGGCTCGCGAAAGACATTATTCGGATTGTTAGTAATCGGGATCATTATGTCGTTTGCAACACCGAATGTGAATTGGGTTGCACATATCGGAGGTTTGGTTTCAGGCTTTTTCCTATATGGACTTATTATTCGTATATTTAATAAAAGCCTAAGACAGGGGCGATGATGGAGTGGAGCTAAGACAGCTGCAATATTTTCTAAAGGTAGCCCAAAAAGAACATGTAACAAGAGCGGCGGAGGAACTTCATGTAGCGCAATCTGCGGTAAGTCGTCAGATTCATCAGTTGGAGCAAGAGCTTGGGGTTGACTTGTTCATGCAAAAAGGGCGTAATTTGCAGCTAACGCCAGTTGGACAGCTCTTTTGCAAGCGGGTGGATAGTATCCTTAAGGAGTTGGAACATTCGGTAAATGAAGTGCATGAATTTCTGGATCCGGAGCGTGGGGAGATTCGTATTGGATTTCCTCACAGCCTTGGCACGCATCTTATTCCCACTATCGTTGCAGAATTCCGCCAGTACTATCCCCATGTTAAGTTTCGTTTTAAGCAGGGGTCGTACCCTTCTTTGATAAAAGATGTATTGTCTGGTGAGGTGGATTTAACATTTATTTCGCCTTTTCCGGAAAACGATGAGCATGTCTCAGGGGATATTGTTATGACTGAAGAATTATTTGCAATACTTCCACAGAATCATCGGCTGGCAGGAGAGTCAGAGATCCGTTTGGAACAGCTTCAAAAAGAAAAGTTTGTTCTGTTTAGTCAGGGTTATTCTCTGAGACCGATCGTTTGGCAAGCATGCCTGCAGGCTGGATTTCAACCGCAAATTGCATTTGAAGGTGGGGAGACCGATACCATTCGTGGTTTAGTGGCGGCAGGGATGGGTGTAAGCCTTCTTCCGGAGATGGCGTTCTATCAGACGAATCCTCTCCAGCCGGCTCAGGTAAGGGTTGTTGAGCCTGCTGTGACGAGGACGGTTGGTTTGATTTATCGAACAGATAGTAAGTTGCCACTGGTTGCGCGTTCGTTTCGGACTTTTTTGATATCCTATTTTAAAGCTAGACAAAACAATACCCCGGTTGGCTCTTAGCCTTCCGGGGTTTCTTTTTGAAATATAAGAAAGTATAAGTTTCACACCATACTTTATGTCTTATATTTCTCGCATAAACGCTTACCGTCCTTGTAAGGACGCCGAAGGCGTTTATGCTTGTAAGCTTTGTTTTGTATTAGTCGCGGTTACCTAAAAAGACGGTAATCAAACGAAGCAGTTCAAGTAAGGATACTAGCGCGGCGGCAACGTACGTTAATGCGGCTGCGTTCAGGACTTTGGCTACTCCGCGTTCTTCTTCGTTACGAATGTAACCCTGCTCTACCATGACTTGACGTGCCCGGTTACTAGCATTGAATTCTACAGGCAGTGTCACAAGCTGGAAGGCAACAGCGGCCGAGAAGAAGATGATACCAAGGCCTACGAGATTAAAGTAACCGAATATGAATCCTGCCATAGGCATGAATGGTGCTATGCCTGATGCGAAATTAACTACTGGGAACATCCTGTGACGGAGTGTTAACATAGGATAACTAACTTTATGCTGAATGGCGTGACCCACTTCGTGACAAGCGACGGAGACTGCTGCGATAGAACTCTCATAATAAACAGGCTCTGATAAGCGTACAACTCTGTGAATCGGATCATAATGGTCAGAAAGCGTACCTCTTACAGGCTCAATCGGAACATCGTGAAGTCCGTTTGCGTCGAGCATGCGTCTAGCTGCTTCATATCCTGTCAGACCGTTCAAGTTGGCCACCTTGGACCATTTGCTGAATGTCCCTTTAACTCTGAACTGGGCCCATAATGAAAAAATAAAGGCGATAATTACTAATAGATACATTCCCATAGCTGCATTCCTCCACTGTATTGTAAATATGGTATTTACATTGGCGGTCCTTGCGTAAGCAATAGAAGCCGAATCGCCTCCATGCAGGCCACTCCTTGAGGGAGTAAGTTAGAGAGCGCGCGTCTGGCCTGTCCAGGCTTCAGACCGCTTATAATTGGTTCAAGTGCCTTTACTTCACGTTCTAGTCGCTGCATATGCTGCTCAAGCTCGACTAATTTATCAGATACGTCAGTTTCAGGAGTAGCCTCGCTCCATTTGCTCATCATGGATTTGATTTCTTCCAATGAATACTTGTCATGCTTTAATTGATTAATACGTTCTAAGGCGACCAAGGTTTCATAACTGTAAAGTCGGTAATTTTTGGTGCTTCTTGACTCTGGGGAGATTAACCCCAATTTCGTGTAATAATCAATGGTACGCTCACTGATGTGAGCAGCCTTAGCTAATTCTCCGATTCGATATAGAATCATATCCCCATGCTACCTCGCCTCACTAATCGAATTCGACTGTCCATAAGGTAGTCGTCTCCTATATTGGTGGTTTCTATTATGCTATCTGTAATGATAACAAACTGGAAACCATACAGTCAAACGTCATGCTTTCATAAAGTATATGCATTAAAGAGAGGTTAATTCATGAAAGGTGATGCCTTGTTTATATACAATACACTCAAACTCCCAGTGATATCAAATTTGAAGAGGATATGATCATTTGTATAATTCAATTATAAACATTACATTTGGCGTTATGTTTTTGCGGGAATTGATAAAGGGAATTCGATAAAAAGTAATATTAGATTGTATGTTCACGTAGTTATTTCAATGAATGCGTAGCTGGTACAAGTTCAAGTTAGTAGAATAGTTCATGTGTACTATGAAGATTTCGCGAGCTTGAAGAAAATAAAATAAAAACATCCCCAAAAATAGTCTTGTCAATTTACCTGACTTCTGATTATAATGACATTAAGATTTTCATGTTTTGTTAGAAAACATAACATTTGGGAGTGGGGTAAAAATGAAAAAGAAATGGTTGATGATGTTACTAGCCATGATTACGCTGATGGTTTATCCGGTAAGTGCTTTTGCGGCGGACGGTCCGACAAACGCAGATTTGCAGGTCGGGTTGGACACCGCGTTTACCTTCCTGGCATTCATCTTAGTCTTCTTTATGCAAGCAGGGTTTGCGATGCTTGAAGCAGGTTCGGTTCGAATGAAGAATGCAGGTCACGTAGCCGGTAAAACGGTACTGACGCTGGCCATTGCGAGTCTTTGTTTCTGGGCTGTTGGCTTTGGACTTGGTTTCGGTAACGGTAACGGCTTCTTCGGTACTACTGGCTTCTTGTACGGCGGAGATTCAACAGCATCTTCTTTTGAATCACTTACATTTTCTGATGTAACTTTAAATGTTAAATTCTTGTTCCAAATGGCCTTTGCAGCAGTTTCCTTGGCTATCGTATCTGGAGGTATGGCAGAACGTGCTAAGATAAGTGTGTATATTATATTCGGAATTATATTCTCGGTCGTAATTTATCCGGTCGTAGCGCACTGGGTATGGGGCGGCGGTTGGTTGGCTGAGCTAGGTATGCAAGATTATGCAGGTTCCACGGTTGTCCATCTTACAGGTGCAACAGCAGCAGTAGTGGCAACCATATTGCTTAAACCACGACTTGGTAAGTTTAATAAAGAAGGTAAACCTGTTATTATTCCAGGTCATAACCAAGTATTCACTGTACTCGGTGTTATTATCCTCTGGTTTGGTTGGTTCGGATTCAATCCAGGTAGTGCTTTGTCCCCTATGGGAGGTTTCTTCGGTCACGTTGCATTAACTACGAATATCGCAGCAGCAGCAGGCGGTTTGGCAGCGTTGATTACTTCATGGTTGTACTTTGGTAAATCTGATATTCCAGCAATGCTGAATGGTGTTCTAGCTGCACTGGTTGCGATCACTGGAGCATGTGCTTACGTTGAACCGTGGGCAGCAATCATTATTGGATTAGTAGCAGGTGCGTTCACATTCATGACATCCCAATGGTTGGAACGTGCAGGGCTTGACGATCCGATCTATGCTTTCTCAGTACATGGTATTGCAGGGATGTGGGGTGCGGTTTCCACAGGTCTATTCGCTGCACCAGATCTTATTACTAAAGGCGCTTTGGTAGGGGAAGCTGGATTGTTCTACGGTGGCGGTTTCCACCAATTGGGTGTTCAAGTTCTAGGAGTAGTTGGAACATTTGTTTTCGTAGCTGTTCTTTCTTTCATCATCTTGTATGTAATGAAGGTAACTACTGGACTTCGTGTTACGGAAGAAGAAGAATTGATGGGCCTGGATATCAGTGAGCATGGTACTTACGGATACCCTGAACAAATGAAATTGATCGCAGAGTCGGAATCCAAAACCCTTAAACAATAATATTAATCCTCGGATAGGGAGGCGGACCGTGTGGCTTCGATGGAGTTAACAGATGAGTATAGTGAAGAAAGCTTTAGAACCATCGTCTTAGCCGGTTCGCCACAGGAACTTAGGGAGAGGCGAATTGCCTGCCAAAGTATACTTCTGGAACAGTTGAATGTTATTCCAATTGAGGAATGGATGTTCCGTGTGAATACGATGCATGATCTTATTGCACAGACAGCGGTACTCATATGTGAGGCGCAGATGAAAGAGGCGGGCTATGGCCCGCCTCCCTGTGCTTATTCCTTTATTGCGTTTGGCAGCAGTGGAAGGCAGGAGGCTACACTGTGGAGCGATCAGGATAATGGTTTGATTGTTGAGGGTGAACCGGATGGGGAGAAGAATAGGTATTTTAAATTTTTTGGAATAATGTTATCCGATGTGCTTGAAGAAGTAGGATATGAGAAATGTGCAGGCAAGGTAATGTGCTCCCAATGGATGTGGCGGAAGACGTTATCTGAATGGATTGAGCAGCTGAAGGAATGGAGAACCCAGCTGGAATGGGAGCCTATCCGGTATCTTATCATTTCTTCGGATATGCGCCATGTTGCAGGAAGTGCTGAATTATCGGCGTTGTGGCAAGAGGCTTTCTATGAAGGTTTTGCTGATCATGAGAAGTTGTCCGTAGCCGTTCTTCGCAATACAGTCCGCCATAAAGCGACTTTAAATCTTCTGGGACAGGTGTTAATAGAACGATTTGGTGATTATGCAGGTGGATTTGATATTAAGTATGGGGTTTATATCCCGTTAGTGAATATTGTTAGACGCTTGTCGTTATTACACGGCATTAGAGCTAGCTCGACATTAGACCGAATTGAAGCGCTTAATGGGCTTCGTAAGTACCAACATTTGGATGATATCCGGCGAGCTTTCTTGTTGGCGATGCGGATGCGAGTGAACACACCTTATAGCGTCCAAGATGGATTATTAATCAGCAGTGATTATGTTGCTGAGAGTGAACTGAAGAATAAGCAGCTGTTGTCTGAGCTGCGTGAAAGTCTGCTGCTTGTCAGACGTCTTCATCGGGCGTTGCAGCGTCAGCTCCGCTCAGCGGAAAGGTGGCGAACATGAGGGAGCCAAACAAGAATGGAGGATTTTGGAATAATCTGAGACAAGGCGGAATGCCATCCGCGATCGCTTCGATGAGAGGTGGAGAGACTGCTCATCAGACTGCGCAGCAAATGGCCTATATCCGATCACTCATGCGTGAGAAGCGTCGTCCTGAGGTACTGCGTACTCCGCTGTCTGAACTGGAGACTGTTATATTTGATTTAGAGACGACAGGATTTTCTCACCAGCATGGGGATGAAATTATGTCATTCGGTGCAATTAAGGTTGTTGGAGAGAAGATTAAGGAAGATGAATGCTTTTATACCTTGGTGAATTGTCAGACGGCGATCCCAGATGATATTACGAGGTTAACAGGGATAACGGAAAAGATGACACAATCCGCCCCCTCCTTAATGGATGGTCTTCATAATTTCATGTCCTTTGTGGGTCAAAATGTGCTGGTGGCACATGCAAGCTCACATGATAAAGCTTTTCTTAATGCTGCTCTATGGAAAACTTCTAAAGTGCAGCTTACACACCGGGTACTGGACACGATGATGCTTGCGCGTTGGCTCGAGCCGCAGCTTAGCAACTATACGCTTGATGAGCTGCTATATGTGCATGAAATTCCGATTCATGGACGTCACAATGCGTTAGAAGATGCCAAGATGACAGCCCAGCTGTGGGTGGCCTACCTTCGAGAAATTTCGGAGCGGGGCCAAGTAGATACATTGGGTGATTTATATGCTTATTTAAGTAGAACGTGAAGCGGGGCTTGAGATAGTCCGAGGGATAGTGTTCCTTGTTCATTTGGCAACCGCTCAATATAAAATCCATTCAGTAAAGGAGAGTGGCCATCTTCTGTTCTGGGAGCACCTATAAGATAGATCATAAATTCAGGTCCTAGAGCTGTTAATCCTTTATAATCAGCGACCGAAGGTATAGGTTCTGAATGTGGATGGGAATGAAATAGACCGATGAGTGTCGGTTCATTGTAGAGAACATTAATCCATTCTTCAGGGTGGGGAGTAAATGTGTGCAGCGGGTCTGGCGCTACGTTGCGCATGGGTACGTAAGTATCAATGAGCATGCCACCCGCTGCGGCAGCACCCAGCAAGACTCCGCATGCTTCTTGCGGATAACAGGACAGCAGGTGCTTCCCCAGCGCTTGCTGTACGGAATATTTCAGTCTTATAGGCTGGACATTTCCCTGGAATGCTGCCATTTGTTCACCCCTCTCTCTTCATTAGGGCTTCGTCGCTGACGAAACCCTCTTTTTTGTCTAAAAAATAGATGGTTTGAAATTGAAGTTAATGAGGGTACAATAGTAGAAAACTATTCCATTTGAAAAGGAACAGACCCCTATGAAAGCAGTAAATAAATTGAACATCACGATAGTGATTCTAATTGTGTGTGTAGCTGTATTTGTGGTGTGGTATAATCGTGAGCCGAATGCTGCCGCTGTTTTTGGGCAGCAAGATGAGCCACCAATGAAAATAGGACCTAAGGCTGGATTGCTCGCTCCTTCATTTTCACTCCAAGGAACGGATGGGACTACCTATGTAGTTGATGGACCACGAGAGAAAGCGGTCATCGTTAATTTCTGGGCTTCATGGTGTGATCCCTGCCAGCAGGAAGCTCCTGAGCTTAATGCTATGGCCACTAAGTNNTGTTCTAGATATTTACGGTATAAATGTGAGCAGTCAGGATTATAAACCTAATGCAGAGCGTTTTATTAAGAAATACGGTCTTGTGTTCCCAGTTATGTTTGATGTGAAAGATGAGGTGTATAGCAAATATAACGGAGCCGTTTTTCCAACTAATGTGCTCATTGATAAGAATGGAGTGATCTCAGAGATCATTCTAGGCGTTCTTAGTCCTGAAGAGTTGGAGAAGAAAGTCATCAAGCTTACCGGATCATAAAGGATCTACACCCAATAAATTAGAAATGACCCCCTTCATTACAGTTAAACTGTTGAAGGGGGTTCTTCGTCATATGAATGCCTATGAGGAATATGAATTAATGATTTACAAGGCCTCTAGGTTCATTATTGCCAGACTTCTCATTATCTAGCGTGAGTTGATTTAGAATTGCGTAACGCATACTGTCAACAAGCGCTTCCCAGCTGGCTTCAATGACGTTACTGGATACGCCAACTGTGCTCCATGTGTCTGTAAAGTTCTTGGATTCAATTAGTACTCTAACCTTCGCTGCGGTCTGATCCTGTTCATCTATTACCCGTACCTTATAGTCGGATAGATGCATTTCCTTTAATTGCGGGAAGTAAGTTTGCAGTGCTTTGCGAAGAGCGTTATCGAGTGCGTTAACCGGTCCGTTACCTTCAGCAGCAGTATAGAGGTTCTCGTCGCCAACTTTCAGCTTTACAAAGGCTTCAGATACTACTGGATGATCTGCGTTTTTCTCAACAAGCATCTTGAAGGACTCAAAGGTAAAGGTTTCATTCATCTCGCCAGTAGCTTCCCGTAGCAGAAGTTCCAGCGAGGCATCAGCACCTTCGAATTGGTAACCTTGATGTTCCAGGGTCTTGATCTTCTCAATCACTCGACGAGCTTGCTCGCTGCTTGGATCCAGATTTAAGCCCATATCCTGCGCTTTAGACAGCACATTGCTCTGACCTGCCAGTTCAGAGACCAGAACGCGTTGCTTGTTGCCGACAAGTTCAGGAGCGATGTGCTCATATGTCCGTGAATCACGCATGATGGCGGAGACATGGATTCCACCTTTGTGTGCAAAAGCTGCATTTCCAACGTAAGGCTGGTTTACCGGCATATTTACATTGGCAACTTCACTGATATAGCGAGCTGTATTGGTAAGCTGTGATAAAGAATCACCTGGAATACAATGGTAGCCCATTTTGAGCTGCAGCGTAGGAATAATGGAGCAAAGGTTAGCATTACCGCAACGTTCACCGTATCCGTTAATGGTACCTTGTACTTGACGTGCTCCAGCTCCGATTGCACTAAGTGTGTTAGCTACCGCGAGCTCACAATCATTGTGAGTATGAATTCCGAGATTGGCTCCAGGGAGATGCTGGTTCAGAGCGGTAACAATCTCATGAATTTCATATGGCAACGTTCCGCCATTGGTATCGCACATCACTAGCCAATCTGCACCGGCTTCCCGGGCCTTGGACAGAACGGCTGCAGCATATTCAGGATTGTTCTTGTATCCGTCGAAGAAATGCTCGGCATCGAAGATCACTTCAAGGCCTTTGCGTTTCAGGTAGGATATGGAGTCGCCAATCATGGCGAGATTCTCCTCAAGCGTAGTCTGTAATGCCGTGTGCACGTGGAAANNAACACCTGCATCAATCATACGTTGTAAATTGTCATCGTTTTCGGCCAAGGAATTCTTCCGCCGAGTGCTGCCAAACGCAGTGATTTTAGCGTTTAGATGAAGCTCCTTGACTCTTTTAAAAAATTCAATGTCTTTATTGTTGCTTCCCGGGATGCCACCTTCAATATAGTGCACACCCAGATCATCGAGTTTCTTGGCAATCTTCAGCTTGTCGTCAGCCGACAGACTGATGCCTTCACCTTGGGTGCCGTCGCGTAATGTAGTATCGAAGATGGAGATGGACTTAGACATGAGTGTCCTCCTAAAAGTTTTGTAAGCTTCGTCTTCCGGATTCACTTCGTGCAAAACTCACATCGGAAGCATTGGCAAGGGAAATGAATTTATATATTATAGCATTTTTACGCGGGAATGTAACAAAGAACTTTACAGCGTCTAAAGTTGACCTAACGGCAATCGAGAGGTATTCTAAATCAGACAATAGAGCCCCTGAGGATAAGAAGGTAGATATTGTGCATAATGTTGATCAGTATTATCCAACGAGTGGCAGGGTCATCCTGCATGTGGATATGAATGCTTTTTACTGCTCTGTACATGAGGCGGAGGACCCGGATCAATACAGAGGTAAAGCTACTGCGGTTGCGGGTAGTGTTGAATTACGGAAAGGGATTATTGTTACTTGTTCCTATGTCGCCCGCAGATTAGGTATTTCGACGGGAATGCAGGTCCAGAAGGCACTCCGTATCTGTCCTTCGCTTATCGTTATTAAACCGGACTTCCATTTATACCGTAAATACTCTAACGCTTTTATGCAGATTGCCTATAGCTATACACCATTATTGGAAGCAGTGTCGATAGATGAATGTTACCTTGATATAACCGGTTCCCGACAATTCGGTACACCCATGGAAATTGCGGAAACCATTCAGCGCCGTATAATGGAAGAATTGGGCTTGCCATGTTCTATCGGCATTGCCCCTAACAAGCTGCTTGCAAAGATGGCCTCGGATTTAAAAAAACCGAATGGAATCTCGGTGCTAAGACTACGGGATGTGCCTAACATCTTATGGGATAAGCCGTGTAATGAAATGTTCGGTATCGGTGGAAAGACGGCAGAGAAGCTTCGTAAGCTGGGCATTTACAGTATTGGTCAATTAGCAGCGGCTGAAGAAACTGTGCTGGTTGAGAACTTTGGAGTTATGGGCTCATGGCTAAAGCGCGCAGGGAATGGCATCGATCATGGGATAGTTAATCCTGAGCGGGAGCAGAGTAAGTCGATCGGACATACAACCACTCTGCCTCGTGATGTAGTAGGTCTTGTTGAGGTTAGACCGATTTTACTTAATTTAAGTGATCAGGTAGCGCGTCGCTTGCGAAAGCAAGGGCTTGTTGCTTCAGGTGTGCAGCTTACCATCCGTACGCCCGACATGAAGACGATTACTCGTTCGCGTCAGCTTGAGGTGCCTTCAGAGAGTGGAGAGGATATCTACAAGTCTGTCTGTGACCTGTATGTTCGTCATTGGAACGGCGAGAAGCCGGTACGGCTGCTTGGTGTGACATTGCAAGGATTGATTGCAAAAGAGGATTCTGCAATTCAGCTTGATTTGTTCGATTACGAACGGCAACCTAAGAAAGAGTCACTGAACAAAGCCATGGATATGCTGCGCAATAAATTTGGTGAAAATGCAGTTCTGACCGCCGGGATGTTAAGTGATTCCCATTCTGCAAGGCTCCGTAATCATAAGGAACGCGGAACGTCCCTACAAAAGGATAATCTGCTATCAGTAGAATCTGATAAAGAATGACAAAAGGTTCTACGACGTGTCAAAATTAGATGCTGTAGAATGCGTCAGAAATGCAAACGTATTGAAAATCAATTGAAATTGTATTCTTTTTATATTAATATGAGAAAAATAAGACGCTGGTTCTGGCAGCGCAGTATTGCTTAACGGGAGGCAGAGAAAAAATGGCTAAGTACACTTGGGTCGAAAAAGACACTTGTATCGCTTGCGGTGCATGTGGCGCGACGGCTCCTGATATTTTTGATTACGATGATGAAGGTTTGGCGGAAGTTATTTATGAAAATGACGGAAACCACGGCGTGACAGCGATTCCGGACGATTTGTTTGATGATCTCCAAGATTCCTGTGACGGTTGCCCAACCGACTCCATTAAAATTGCGGACGAACCTTTTAACAAAGAAGGTTAATTACTCGATAAAGAGTAACGTGCGACACCACATAAAGACATCTCCTGCGAACTTTTTGTTCAGCTAGGGATGTCTTTTTTGCTTTGTCTGACCGATATTAATTAGGAAGGAATTATAAACACTCGGAGGTACCGATGAAGAACTCACAGCACCTCAAAGCATATGTACAGATGCACCCAGATAACAAGATGGCATGGTACTTGCTGGGGAAGGAATACTATAAGAATGGCCAACAGGGAAAAGCTAACTATTGCTTCAATCATGCTGGGGAAGTGTATGAGGCTTTCGAGCATAGCAAGGTACCAGCTGAAATGCTACGCGAATATGAAGAGGGATTGTTGCAGGCGAGCCGCCAGCGTGAGCGGGGCCAACAAAGATTGCGATACATATCACTGGCGCTAATGCTTCTTATTCTGTTAATGGTACCTTCAGCAGTGGCTCCGGGTATTAGTGTTACAGGAGAACAGGAAGTGCTTCATGACACGACAGCATCAGAGGTTAAAGATCTGCCAGATCAAAAAGACTCAGGCCAAGAACCTGTTATCGAGGCGAAAAAAGCGATGTATACAGCGCAAGAGGATGTAGCCGCGGCTTCTCAAGGGAAGTTAATGGCGAAAATGTTGATGCGCAAAGAACCTTTTCAAGCTGCTGTATTAGGGATGGAGCGAGATGGGAAGTGGCTGCTCTGGAAAGAGAAACTTCCGCTAAATTTCACACTGCAAAAGAATGGAAAGGGACGGATGGTGTATCAGTCTTATGATCCAAAGGCATGTGCATGTGAGCCGCCAGATCAAGGGCAGCTTGCTAAGGATGCAACAGAATGGCAGAGTGACCAAGAGGAGATTGCCACACTCTGGAGTGCAATGCGGGCTTATCAGAATCATAAAGGCAAGCTTCCAGATACATTAGCGGAGTTGACAGGATCTTTTCCAGAGAACTGGATTGGTGGGACGACAACAGTCATGAAGCGGGAATTCAGCCCTCTAAAAGCGGTGGCTACGACCAAGATGGCACTGGGAACATCAGAAGTNNCTAACGATGGTGTGAGGAGTATTCCGACAGCCTTAAGTGAGAGTGGAAGTGTTGTGAGTGACGTTCCTTTTTTTGATCAGCCACTTAGAGTAGTTGTGGATAAACAAAATCACCGATTAGCTGTAGTCAGCGGTTCTATTATTCTGCGAAATTATGCGGTAGGGCTTGGCGGAGATAAGACACCGGAGGGTAACTTCGTCATCACAGATAAAGTAGTCAATCCGAATGGTCGAGATGATGGGGATTTCGGCAGCAGAGGGTTACAGCTTTCAGATAGTAACTATGCTATTCACGGCACCAATGAGCTTGACAGTGTCGGCAAAGATGAATCCCTTGGATGTATTCGAATGGGTCGAGAAGATGTGGAGGAGCTATTCGCACTGATTCCTAAGGGTACGAAAGTAGTAATTAGTAAAGGGGTTCTGCCTGAAAAGCAGCTTGTGCCGGTTAAACGCTTCAGCTCCACTGCTAAGCATGATCAGACCAACCCCCACAAAGTATACCACTGGCTGAATTAGTTTCCTGCAACGATAAACAGAACGATGATTAGAAGAATTAGTAAAGTTAAACTGACGCCGATCCACATTAGCGCTTTACGGTTAACTTCTTCTTTCTTTTGCTGCAAAGTTGGTGGTTTACGTTTAGTTGACATACTGGGCATACCTTCTTTCTCTCTTAATCGCTGATTACCCCTATATTGTAATGCGTTTACAAGAAAATTACTATACTCTGCGTTATGGTCTCTACATACTCGTAGGGTAAAATACTTTTCTTTTGTTCAAGAAAAGGCTAAAATTAAGAAGAAACCTACAGAATCGGGTAGACACGTGGATTAGTGAAGTACCCCTTAAGGAGCGAGAACGGTGTTGTATCGTAATTTTGGTAAACCAATTTTTTTCAAGNNCATCAGTTCCCGGCGGAAGCGCGGCGCTACGTTTAATGTACGGAGTTCCAGAAACGGCGGATTTAGCGGTTGAACTGTTCGGTCAGCATTTTCCGACTCCGGTTGGACTTGCTGCAGGATTGGATAAAAATGCCGAAGCCGTAGTCGGATTCTCTTCGATCGGGTTTGGATTTATGGAAGTGGGTACGGTCACCCCTAAGGGTCAACCAGGAAACGATAGCCCACGTTTGTTCCGTCTTCCTTCGGATGAAGCGCTGATTAATCGAATGGGCTTCAATAACGAAGGGGCTGATGCTATGGCACAGCGTCTGAAGAAATTAAAGAATCGGAGAATTCCAATAGCAGTTAATATTGGCCGGAATAAGATAACTAGTAATGAAGCGGCTCATGAAGATTATCGTCAGTGCATCCGTACGCTTTATCCGTACGGTGATTTTTTTGTGGTCAATATCAGTTCGCCGAATACACCTGGTCTGCGCAGTCTCCAGCATGGCAGTGAATTATCGTTCCTGCTAGCTCAGGTGAAGGAAGAAATGGAGATTCAGCGTAAAGCCAGTGGCATTACCAAAAGCTTGTTGGTTAAGATAGCACCAGACGTAAGTGACGCAGAGTTAGAGTATATGGTTCAGACGCTGACAGAAGCTGGTATGGATGGTATTATAGCTACGAATACTACATTGAACCGTGATGGACTTAGTCATGAGAAGGCTAATGAGACGGGTGGCTTAANNATTTATCGCCAGACGGAAGGGAAGATGCCGATCATAGGATCAGGCGGCATTTTCACCAGTCAGGATGCGTATGACAAGATAAGAGCAGGTGCAAGTCTGGTAGAAATTTATACAGCTCTTATCTACGAAGGACCGGAGGTAAACCGCAAATTGCATGCTGGATTACGGCAGCTCTTACGGCGGGGTGGATTCAGTCATATCTCTGAAGCAGTGGGCGCTGATCACCACTAAAGGAGACGAAAGGACAGGAGGACGAAGGCGATGGACGGCAGGGACTGGGGAACTTTTTTGCTTCCATATGAACAGACTGTGGAAGAATTGAAAGTTAAATTCAAAACAATGCGTTCGGAGTTGAAGAAAAGAGAGGAATACACGCCGATAGAATTCGTAACTGGACGTGTAAAGCGGCTGTCAAGCATTTTGGAGAAGGCTAAACGGCTGAATGTGAAGATGGAAGATCTGGAGACGGGGATTGAAGATATTGCAGGGATTCGGATCATGTGCCAGTTCGTGGAGGATATCCGCAGAGTGGCCGAATATATCCGGGCCCGTAAGGATCTTGAAGTACTCTATGAGAAGGATTACATCACCAATTATAAAGAGAGCGGCTACCGCAGCTTCCATATGATTATTAAATATCCTGTGCAGACAGCGCTTGGCCAGAAAATTGTGCTCGCGGAGATCCAAATTCGCACACTAGCTATGAATTTCTGGGCAACTATAGAGCATTCCCTGAACTATAAATATCGGGAAAGTCTACCTGATGAAATGCGTGTTCGACTTAAGACAGCTGCTGAAGCAGCATCGATCCTCGACAGCGAAATGTCCAGTATTCGGGAAGAGATTCTGGAAGCGCAGAAGACATTCGAGGAAAACTCGAATATGACCACTCAGATTCTTAAGGCCATTCATCAATTGTATTTCTATCACTTGGTGAATGAGGCTATAGATACTCAGGCCCGCTTTAACGAAATATGGCAGGTTCAGGATATGGAAGCCATGAAAGAGCTTCTGGATCATGTGCGGGGACTTCTTTCCGCAGCTAAAAAGGATAGATTGCCGGATGGCTTATGAACCGTTGTACTTGGAATACCTAGTGTACTTTAATCGTGACAGGGACTATTTCGAATGTCACGAGGTGCTCGAAGAACTGTGGCTTGCCCAGAAACGAGATCCTT
>DJUJ01000139.1:8305-10552 GCA_002438345.1 Paenibacillus sp. UBA6285 | reverse complement strand
TCATATGAACAGCGGACATTTTCTTATTACGATCTGACCATAGATATTATTGATCCAAGTCTAGCGGACCAAGTAGAGACTGCAGCTGTAGTTATCACACCGAATAACCCTCAACGACGCGGTCCTCAGAGACCGACATCCTTTCAACGTAAGTAAAGATCCTCTATATATGAGTATTGTATAAGGGACACCCGTAGGGGTGTTCCTTGAATCTTTAAACACCTAAATTTTGGGAATACTATCAGGAGGACGGCATCATGGCGGCACAATTGCCCAGTTCTTTCAGCGAGCGTATGATGGACATGCTGGGAACAGATTATAATCAATTTGCGGATTCGTATAAGGAGACCCCTTATGGAGGCGTCCGTGTTAACACATTGAAAATTTCAGTGGAGAGTTTAAGAGCTCTTTCTACTTTAGGACTGGAGCCCATTCCATGGTGTCCGACTGGATTTTATACAGAGAATGGTGCCAGACCAGGTAAACATCCTCACTACCACGCGGGATTGTATTACATTCAAGAGCCTAGTGCGATGGCACCTGTGGAATTACTTCAAGTTGAGCCAGGTGATCGTGTACTTGATTTATGTGCCGCCCCTGGTGGGAAATCTACGCAGATTTCTGCCAAGCTGTTAGGAGAAGGACTACTAGTTAGTAATGATCTTCATCCAGAACGAACTAAAGCTCTAGCCAAAAATCTGGAGCTATATGGAGTGCGCAACGGTATTGTACTGAACGAAAGTCCTGATCGTATCGCAGCTGCATTCCAGCTATTTTTTGACAAAATCTTGATTGATGCTCCCTGCTCTGGTGAAGGGATGTTCCGTAAAGACGAAGACATGGTGAAGCAGTGGAATTCTGATACACCAGCGAAATATGCTGCAATGCAGAAGGATATTTTACGTTCAGCAGCAGCGGCGCTGGCACCGGGAGGTAGACTTGTCTATTCGACCTGTACATTTGCTACAGAAGAAAATGAGGAAATTATAGCGGAGTTTCTTGCTAATCACTCACAATTCTCAGTGGTAACCGTAGGAGGTACGGGCTCATTCGCTCCTGGCTTCGGAGAACTCTCAGGAACAGCAAGACTGTGGCCGCATAAGGTGAAAGGCGAAGGACATTTCATGGCTGTACTGCAACATGAGGGAACTAAGCTCTCAATGGAGGAACGTGATCATTTAGAGGCTAAGTTAAATGAATCTGCAAGAACTACTACTCCAAAAGGTGTAGCACACGTTAAATCATCCAATAAATCAGAAGGAAGACGGGGAAAAGAAGGGAAATCCTCTCACAAACCAACTGGTGGTGCTGACCGTGGTCGGCAAGTCTCAGGAGACGAGCAAGCTTTGGCTGCGTATGGTAATTTTGTACGTGATCAGCTTGGTTGGGAACCTCAAGGATATCCGGTTCTGTTCGGTGATCATCTTTACATTTCTCCACTTTCTAAGGAAAGACTAAATGGATTAAAGACGATTCGTCCGGGATGGTATGTAGGACAAATCCGTAACGGAAGATTTATCCCAGGGCACCCGATGGCTACAGCTTTGCATCCGGAAGAAAGCTGCCGAAGTGTCTCACTCTCCAGTACGAATCATGAAGCTATTTCCTATCTTAAAGGAGAGACGTTGTCGATTGCTCAAGAACGTCTCTCTATTAGAATAGGAAGTGCCCAAAAAGGATACGTTCTGGTCTGCATTGACGGGTATAGCGCAGGCTGGGGGAAGTGGCAGGATGGAATACTCAAGAATGAATATCCCGCAGGCTGGAGGTGGATGTAACAATGAGCCAATCAGGTAAGCCCGCCAAGAAACAACGGCTAGATAAAGTACTGTCCCATATTGGAGTTGGGTCACGCAGTGATATCCGAAAACAAGCCTAGCAAGGCTTAATCTCGGTGAACGGGACAGTGGTAAAAGATAGTGGGTTCCATGTGGATCCTTATGTCGATAAAATAGAGGTGGGGGGAGAGCTTGTTACCTACCGTGAATTCATATATCTTATGATGAACAAACCCCCAGGCGTCCTGTCAGCAACGGAGGACAAGCGAGATCGGACAGTCTTGGATCTTTTAAAGCACGAATATGCACAGTTTGAGCCGTTTCCTGTAGGTAGACTAGATAAGGATACTGTGGGACTGCTGCTGATCACTAACGATGGGATGCTTGCCCATGAGTTACTGTCGCCACGTAAGCATGTCCCGAAAACGTACGAGGCAACCATAGAGGGCGATGTGGATGCGGATGATGA
>DJUJ01000139.1:318-8242 GCA_002438345.1 Paenibacillus sp. UBA6285 | reverse complement strand
TCATCAGGTGAAGCGAATGTTTCAGGCGGTTGGCAAAAAAGTCACTTTTCTGAAACGTGTATCTATGGGAGAATTGAAGCTGGATGAAAGTCTGCCACTGGGGGCTTGTCGGGAGCTGACGTCAGAAGAACTGGCACTCTTAGGTGCGGAGACATCAGAAGGATAATATAGAAAAAGAAAGACAAGGATGGTGGAGTATGAGATACAAACTGATTGCACTAGATGTGGACGGTACACTGTTGAATGATGATCACCACTTAAGTTCTGAGAATAAGGAAGCTATTGCTGAGGTTACACGTCTTGGCGGTCAAATCGTATTGTGTACGGGCCGCAGTCCGCAGAACTCGATTCCTTTTATGGAGGAAATGGGGCTGTCTGGTTACGTGTTAGGGCACAACGGAGCAGCAACTGTACGTGTGAAAGATCGAGAAGTGTTACACCAATACGGTATGGATGCACGTGGTCTTGATCCTTATATTGACTACTGCCGTAAGCACAATATTCATTATGATGTGAATACTGCTTTTGATATGTATGTTGATAATGTAGAGAACCTGACTAAAGAAGCTAATTACATGTATGAACACTTCCGTATTGTGCCGGCTACGTTACCAGCATGGGAAGATTTCCGTGAACCGGTTGTTAAGTTTACTGTATTTACGCAGACGGACATCCTTGACGAAGCCGAACGTGAATGGCGTACTTGGACCCCTGAGTACAACATTTTGCGGAGTGGTGAATTTTTCGTTGATTTGATGCATCCCGAATCCTCTAAGGGCAACGCATTAAAGAATCTGGCTGTGAAGCTGGGAATTCCGCAAGAGGAAGTTCTTTCGATCGGTAATTATTTTAATGATATTTCTATGCTTACATACGCGGGTATGGGCGTTGCGATGGATAATTCTCCTGTAGAGGTCAAAGCGGCAGCGAATGCTGTAACGGGGTCAAACAACGAGCATGGTGTGCGAGATGCGCTGGTTAAATATTGTTTATCCTAAGTTCTTTTGAAATTGTAAAATAAGTTTAGATGCGAAGCATAAAGCGGACTGAGGTCTGTTTTATGCTTTTTTTTGTGCTGAGAAGATCGGTTGTTCCACTAATCTTTGGTTTGTAAATTTCATATTCTCCTTCAATCTCTAAACTTGTTTGATATAATAGATGTTAATTCCAATATTTAGCTGATATGTAATTAGGTAACGTGATGGTATACGTACTCCGATAAATGGCTACCTTTTACTGTTATGTAATACGAAGGAGGGAATGGATGAAGAGTATTTTTTCTTATGTTTTAATAATATTGATTATTTTAATAGGTGGATGTAGCGGTAGTAATCAAGATAGAAGTTTATCAATGAATTATGATTTCGATGAACCGTTTAGATTTCCATTTGAAGTGAATGAAGTTCGTACGGAGATAGCTCTTGATAATCCATATGTACTCCAACAATATGTGTTTCATTATAAAAATAAGCAGACCACACAGGAAATAAAGTTAATTCTAAGTAAGGTTATTAATAATCCAGAGAAAATATCTGAATTAGGTAAACAACCTTATACACTAAAAAATGGAAAACAGGCATATTACGAAGAGGATGAGACCAGTCAATCTATTTGGTGGGAAAGCAAAGATGGTTTCTTGGCTCGCTTTGTTTACTATATCAACGGGAATCTTGATCAGTTAGGTGATTACAAACTGGATGATTCCGATCTAGTAGACTTAGTTAATCAGGTTCAATAATATTTATGGAAGCACTTCCGTTCATTATTAAGCTACTGAGATTTGAAAGTAAAGTTATTATCATCAAAGGAGTGAAACGTTATTAGAAATTCTTTAATAAATATGCTCCCCTTAATTCTCCTTATATTTCTATTCGGATGTAATGATGACGGATATATTCTAAAAGGCGAAAGTGAAAGTTGGAAAGGTGACTATAGAGTTAGTATTTCAGGAGATAACCGGCGTGCAAAATATACCTTTTACTATCGGAATGATGATTGGAAAGATGTTGGTAAATACATAACTGTCGGTAAGAATGAGCTCGTTTTAAAAGAAGAGGGTTTGTTAAACCGCTCAATAATAATCACGGATGATCAAATTAGTTCAATTCGCGATGAAGAAAGTACTAAGAATGTAATCATTGAATGGGACGGAAAAAAAGAAGAAATTGAATTAAGTAGATAGGATAACTTACGCCATTACTGAGAATAGGATGTGTTATATGGTTAGAAAGTTTGTAGTTCTTATGCTTAGTCTTTGCTTGATACTGACTACACCATTAGTTGTAGCGGCAGCGTCTACTGAAAAATCCATTCAATTGTATCTGAATAATGTAAAGATTGCTGGGGTCCATCCAATTTTGAATTCGGGTGTTATGTATGTGCCGTATCGCCAATTTTTCTCCGCCATGGGTTATAAGGTATCATTTGATCCCGACACTCGGAAAATCGCTGGGGTCATTAGAGGTGCTGAAATCGAATTCTGGGCTGGAGAGGATACCATCTACTACGACGGCGTGACTTATTATTTGGATAAAGAGATTCCCGTCCTAAATGGACAAGTTTATCTTCCTCTTCGTTTGGTTAGTAACTTAGCGAAATATTCGGTTAGTTATGATCAATCTAAGCTATCCGTGAGTTTGAAGCCATTCGGAGATGGTCAGGAAGCTGCTATTAAAGAACTACTTACGAAGTATTACGAAACGTATAGTCCCCGGTTATTAACATCTGACAATCTTAAATTGGGTTATCTGAATCTCGAATATGATTATGAAGCCAATCAACCGATCAGTGAAATCGCAGTTCGAGACTACAAAGTGACGATTGGTCGGATTGAATATACTTCTGCTAGTGAAGCAAACCTCCAAGTAACGTATATTAAGAATACAGAAGAATTGGATCGAGAAGATGTGTATGTCTTCGACATCCGATATGAGCGAGGTCAGTGGAAGATCGCGAATGATGGCTGGATTTATAATCGTATGGATCTTCCGGAGGATATCGATAAAAAAGCTGCGGCTATTAAGGAGAATCGTAATAGCGAGCAAAAATCCGTCTTGGCAGATCTAAGAACCTATTACAACGCGTATAACTCAGAAGATCTTGATCTCACTACTCAATATACGGACCCTTTGATTATTAAAGAATGGAATGCTGTAGTGTTCAGTTCGGTAACATGGGATAGTATGATGAAGGGACACTTCGCCCATTCTGAATCGAAGTACAAGTTATTGGACGAACGAGTCGTCTACCTAGGAGACAAGGAAGCTGTCGTCCAGGGTAAGCTCGATTGGAGCGATGTTACATACAATGATGGAGCAGACAATCATAAATACGAAGCTCTCATTTATTTGAAATATGTTAATGGTCACTGGACTTATAATAATGACATCAGTCTCGACCAGGACTTTGATGAACGAAGTAATAGTAAATTAAATTAAATTAAAAGCGAAACGGAAAAGCTGACAGTCGATCTGAGTTATGTACTGGCAAGTGACGGAGAAAAAGATACATATACCACGAAGATCGAAGCTAAGTATTCCAAGAATAACAAAGGTTCAAGCATTGTGAAACCGGCCGAACTAGAATAATANNTTCATATTGAGCAAAAGGCGTTGTTCAGTAGAACAGCGCTTTTTGCTCAATTCATGACAGTAGCCAACTGGAAGTGAGATCCGTAAAGAATAGATAAATATAAAATTGACCTACCAATTATTAGGGTTTTAGTACATGCTATTTATGTGATTAATAATCTGAATTAATTTAAAAGTCTATGAAATATCATGTTGTAACTAATATCTTGAAAAGGTATTATAAGTTAGGTGCAAATTTACATTTTTGAGAATTAACTATTCTTTTTAATGAATGATAGGGGGAGTGCGAATAATGTTATCATCCACAGAGCTTAGCAAGCTGAACGAAGTGAATTACAGGGAGGACCGCTTAGAGGTACTTAATCATTTTTATGAGGATCTCTGTGATAAGAAAGTAGCTGATGGTTATATTTATTCTCTTAGTCGTTATGGGAAAATATTTGCTAATGCTGCCGGGGGACGTTTCAGTTACGAAGAAGACAGCACTCAAGAAATGAAAACGAATACAATTTTCCGCATTGCTTCAATTACGAAGCTTTTTACGGCGACAGCGATCTGGCAGCTTGCGGATGATGGAAAGATTTTTATGGGGCAGCCTGTTAGTTCTATTCTTCCGGAGTTTGATGCAGACCCTTTTAAGCCGATTACAATTGCTCATTTACTGACTCATACCTCCGGCATCGCACCTGATCATGGCACTATAAGTGATACTTACTATAAAAGTGCATGGTGGTATATTTATGAATCTGAGCTTGGAAAAGAAAACTGGATAAAAGCTGGACTTTCCTATGGCATTCGTTTTCCGGTAGGCACTCAATGGATGTATTCATCGTTCGGATACATGGTTCTTGGTGCAATTATCGAGAAAATAACAGGTGTTTTTGCAGAAGATTACATAATGGACAACATTGTAAAACCGTTAGGCATGACAGATACTTTCTTTGATATACCGCCTGAGAAAGCTAGTAGGATCGCCATTCGTTCGGAAGAGGCCAAGGAATATCTTCAGAAACTTCAAACAGGGGATATAACGGATGAAGAAAGAAGGTCTGATGAGGAAATCAAGACTCCCGGGACTGGTGGGGGACTGTATTCAACAGTTAGTGATCTACAAAAGTTCGGAATCATGCTGCTTAACCAAGGGGAATACGAAGGTGGTCATATCTTAAGTCGTATGGCTGTTCAGAGAATGACCAAGCGGTTCAATTCTGAGAAACTTCCAAACTACGCATGGGGAGATGGAGGAGCAGATAGACCATACGGTCTTGGGCCAGATCTTCGATATAATGTCAGTACTTCTTACTCTGAAGGCACTTTTTTTCACGAAGGATGGGGGTCTTGTTCTTTGGTCATTGACCCGGTAGAAAAGCTGATTGCCGTTTGGTATATCCCTTTTCATAAAAATATATGGGACGGTAGAGGTATTTTCGGCACAAACAATGTGATCTGGTCCGGACTCGAATAAGAAATGTGCTATTTTTGATGAGATATCTATAGATAGGCAGGATGTGACTTATGTTTGAGATGATAAAGCACCGCTTTCGCATGATGAGGGCGGTTGCTTTTGTTACTTATAAGGAATGGAGTGCGTACAGGACGCATTCGATGGTTTCTATTTTTGTAGGGCCTGTGTATTTTTTGGTGCAGTATTATATATGGAGCGCCGTGTATAGTGGGGAGTCCTATATTAATGGGATGTCGCTCTCTCAGATGCTCTCTTATTTTTGTGCCACGATGTTGATTAACTACTTGACCATGGATTTTGCCGATTGGAATTTGCAAATGCTCATTCGCACGGGGAAGTTCATTACGTTCTCGTTAAGACCAATGAATCATATGTTCTATGCCTTGTCTCAGAAGGCGGGTCATAGGGTACTTGGGCTTCTTTTTGAATTTATACCCTGTTTTATGATTTTCTTCTTTATTTTTCATATTGATGTTTTGCCCGCAAATTTACTATACGCAATTCTTTCGATTGCTATGGCGTTTATGATGAATTTTTTCATCCATTATAGTATCGGAATGGTCGCCTTTTGGATGGTGCAATCCTCCAGTATTCGTAATTTTTTTAATCTTTGTGAAGGGATATTCTCCGGATCGCTGATTCCATTAGTGTTTTTTCCAAAATCCTTACAAATGGCGTCCTTTTTCTTACCGTTTCAATATACGACCTTTCTTCCTGCTATGGTCTATACGGGTAGCTATACTTTAGCGGATATAACCTTACCTATTCCTCAAGTTTTGTTGTTACAGTTCATAGCCGTAATTATTGCCGGAGTTGTCTGCCGGGGGCTGTATGCGGTGTCGCTCAAGCATTTTACGGGGGTGGGCGCATGAAACGTATGTATCTAATATACAAAACTTGTATGAAGGCGAATATTGCTTCTGCTATCACCTATCGTGTTAATTTTATTCTTAATAGTCTTATCATGCTCATAGGAAATGTGTTGTTTCCCCTAGTAACGGTGTTCATTTATAATTCGAATGCTTNNCCAAGAGGCGCTATTAATTCAATCTGTATTCATTCTGTCTACGGCTTGTGCCGGGATTTTTTTTAACGGAATTATGTGGAATACGATGTCCCATGTAGTGGAAGGAACGCTGGAAGTGGTATTAATTAAACCTACCTCGAGCTTATTTTTACTGTTGGCCAGATCTTTTGAATTCGAAAGTATCGGGCTTTTAGGTGGTGGGGTAATCATGTTCGTATACGCACTTAGTGGAATCGAAGGGGTAACTTTCAGCTCTTGGTTGTTATTCCTGTTGTTGTTTGGAGCAGGGCTGCTGGTCATGTTTGGCGTGGCGCTTATCGTTGCAGCAATTTCATTCAAATGGGTGGCGAATTCCCGCTTGCCGGAGATGTTTGAGAGCATTAAGTCTTTTGGACGATATCCAGGGACGATTTTCCCAAAAGCAGTCGTAGCCGTGAGTTCTTTTCTATTTCCGGTTTCCATGATTGCCTACTTTCCAGCATCTACACTTATTGGACGATGGGAAGCCTATTTTTTTATAGCGATTATCCCGTGTGTGTTATTTGCTGCCTTCGGAATATGGCTCTATACTTACATGCTTCGTAGTTACAAAAGTGCCGGAGGATGAATTTGTATGAAGGAGAATTACATTGGACATTATTACCGTCAAGAACTTAACTAAGCAATATGAAACGTATCACCGTGGACAAGATGCTAAAAGCGTATTTAAAAGTCTGTTTCACCGCGAGAAATCGATTATTACCTCTGTAGAAGATCTTTCGTTCAGTGTTGGAAAAGGAGAGATCATTGGCATTCTGGGGCCAAACGGTGCGGGGAAATCTACGACTATTAAAATGCTGACAGGCGTTCTCTATCCCACATCGGGAGAAATAAATGTTCTTGGGTACAACCCTCATAAGCAGAAAAATCAATATGTAAAACAAATCGGAGTATTGTTCGGACAGAAATCGCAGTTAATATGGGACATTCCTCCTTTGGATAGTTTTTATATGAATAAGGAAAGNNGGAAATTTATGATATTCCTACGAATGACTTTCGTACAAGACTAGACCGATTTGTAAGCATGTTTGAGATTGGTGATATTATCACTAAGCCTACGCGCACCCTTTCACTGGGGGAACGAATGAAATGCGAGTTTATAATGGCAATGCTTCATTCACCGCCTGTGGTTTTTTTGGATGAGCCGACGATTGGACTAGATGTTATAGCTAAACAAAGAATCAGAGAATTCATTAAGCAAATGAATCGGGAAGGAACCACATTTATTCTAACGACGCATGACTTAGAAGACGTGGAGCGTTTGGTTCAAAGAGTACTTATTATTCATCAAGGTAAAAAAGTATATGACGATAAGTTCTCTGAGCTTCGTCTTCATCTAGGCTCAAAAAAAGTAGTCAGGCTTTCTGCAGCCACAACTATTGGAGATATTGATCTGCCTGGGACTCTGCTATCGGAAAGAATATCGGATTATGAAGTGGAGTTACTGATTGATACCGGGCAATGTAAAATGGGGGAGTTCCTGCATATTCTTAGCGAAAAGGTAGAGATCCTTGATATATCCATTAAGGAGATCCCAATTGAAAAGATCATCAGCTCCATTTATGAAATGGATAAGGGATAACATATTCAAGCTTGAGAACGGATCATCTGAATAATCTCTAGGTTCAGCTAAAAAGGAGGCTTCCGATCAATCGGTAGCTTTTTTAGTTGTCGGATAGGATTCTTTAACAAAAATGGAGGATTAAAAGGATTTTTTATTGAAATGTGTATAACAATCTTTTTTTGGAGGGATACGATCGATGGCTATATATTTTATAAGGCATGGAATAGATGACGAAGGCT
>DJUJ01000139.1:0-228 GCA_002438345.1 Paenibacillus sp. UBA6285 | reverse complement strand
TAGAACCAATCTAGCTTTAACATAACTCGCATCCTTAGCAGTGATTTGCAACGTGCGTTAGATACAGCAAATGAGATAGCCAGAGAGCTTAGCTTGCCTGTTGAAAGCATTCACTGTTGGAGAGAAACGAACAATGGTGTAATCGCGGGAATGCCCCATGAAATTGCAAATGAACGGTACCCGGGTCTCTATTTCTCGGCTTTAAGAATGGATGAAAGATTCCCAGGA
>DJUJ01000216.1:56121-59288 GCA_002438345.1 Paenibacillus sp. UBA6285 | reverse complement strand
CACACGTTTTTCAGTGGCCTCCTCCATGTTGGTGTCTTTTTTTGATTAACCGACACGTCATATGACATGTAACAAAGCTAATTGGTGACAGAACGTTTCTAGCTAGAATGACATTCAGTTTGTGATACTCAGAACAGGTTCACTATTCACAAATAACCCAATAGAGGAGAATGGATTACGAAGAAAAAGACACGCAGGCTCAGCGTCATCGCACTATTATTATCAACAGCTGTATTTACAGCATGTTCAGCACCAGTCTCCAACAATGCAACAAGTTCGAAAGGATCTTTTAATGGAAAAGAAATCGAGGCTTTCGCGGACCCTATATTTGCGCAGAAAATGAGAACGGATCCAATTTTGTAGTGGTTAAAGACGGAAAGGTGCTCGTGAATAAAGGGTACGGATATGCGGACAAAGAAAAGAAAACCCTTGTCGATAAGAATACCGTCTTTCAGATCGCATCCGTGTCGAAGACATTTACAGCTTTAGCAGCTCTGCAGCTAGTGGAACAAGAAAAGATGGATCTTGATCACGATATCAAACGGAAACTCCGTTAACCTTAAGAAATATGTTGTCTTACACAACGGGCTTTGATTACCCAGATAAAGCTAACTTTGTTGGACCGGAATATGTAGATCAAGATATCCTCATGAAAAAGTTTATGACGGAGCATATGCCGACGGTCGTTCGGACACCTGGTGAAGCGTATACCTATGATAATTTTGCATTTTTACTTGCTGGTTATGCGATTGAGAACGTAAGTGGCACCCCGTTTTATAAGTATATGGAGAACCATGTGTTCAAACCGCTAGGAATGAACTCTACTAGTGCTCGATTTACCCCAAAGCTTTTAGATAGAATGGCCACACATTATAGTCCAGAGGGTAAACCTCATCCAACCTTTGGGCATGCTCCAACCGATGGGCCACAGGGCAGCATCCTTTCAACAGGTGAAGATATGGCTAAATATTTAACTCTTTTTCAACAACAAGGTAGCGTGAATGGAAAGCAAATCATTAGTAAAGAAACCACGAAGATGATGCAAACCTATTCTGTATTTGCGAATGAATCGCTTCCGATGACGACGATTGGAGGATTTGAAGGGTATCGTAATGATCTGATGAATGGCTATCATGTGGTTCTCAAAGGTGGAAATATGCCTGGAGGAGAATACGGCTTTCTACATGTCCTATAACAATGACACAATGATGAGCTTAGATATCTATGAAGCCTTGATGGATCACTATTTCCCTGAAAAGAAAGCTCCAGAGACGCCAACGTATCTCCCATTGCCTGCATCAGAAGCTGCTAAATATACTGGAACTTATTTGAACACAAGATTCAGGTTCTAGTATCAGCAATGACGTGGAGGTTCGAGTCCTCTTGACCGCATCACAGTTTCAAATCGGAGAAGCCTTGATTTATAAGGTTNNTGGATAGAAGGAGAAGAACAGTCATTTATTGAATTGTTTTTCTAACATTTTTCTAACATTCATTTTATTTTGTGATTTGAAGTGAAAGATTGCGGAATCTCGATACTGTAGTTGGAATTATGAAAGCAGCTGGTGTGAATTTCCACGGAGTAGATCAGAAGAAGAACAATATCAAGCATTATGTACACTTATCGAACAGCTTACATATTTTTTTGCGGGACAAGAGGTTGGCCAATTTGGTTCGGAGGAATGAGCAGATGAATTAAAAAGAACGTTCAGCTTTAGAAACATATGGATGAGGTGAGGAATTACCACATCAAACATTACAGAGTCTTAAAACACTAATATTTAATCAAATAGAAGAAATGGTAGAGCTTAGAAATGAAAATAATTACCTTTAGGAGCGACTTACAGGGAAGAAATTATCCACGTTTTGAAGCAACTTCTAGGAACTGCTAGAGCCATAATTCATGAACTTGATATTGATATTTCCTCTTAAGGGTACAGATTTGTTCTCCTTGTCCTAAAGATCTGTCTGGTCCTTAATAATACAAAATATAGCCTATACATTTCTTTAATATTCAAAATGTATAAGCTGATTTTTTGTCTAAATGCTATGCCATGTTAGAAATAGCAGTGAGTAGAGAACATTAATGATCCATTCTAGGAAATTTATAGTTTGGTGCCTACTATTTCGCTACCATTGACTGTAAATAAAAACCAGCAAGCCTCCGGTCAAAGGAGATTTGCTGGTTTTTTGGTTAAGATTGCACTAAACAGCTATGATTAAGGCAACATTTTTACATATTGTCCGTACACATAGGCTTCTTTGCCGTTAAAGTTGATCTTCACCCATCCATACTTATCGGTGCTTAGTACCTCCAAGACGGTATCCTTAGGCAATGCTGTATAAATTTTTGCTTTGGATGAGGCGTTAGCGCGTACATTCAAGAAATAAGCTGTAACTTTGGCTTGCTTCTCTGTTTTACCCGTAGATTCTTGTACAGGTGTAACTGGCTCTGGTTTAGCCTGCTCTTCAACAACTGCAGGTTCACTAGGTTTAGGTTGTTCTTCAACTACTACACCAGCTGAGGTTTTTCTCGCTTGATTCAGCTTTTGATAGAAATCACCTTTGGTTTTTACGTCGGAGAACAACGCTTGGTTTACATTCGCCTTTGTAGAGAGCTCAGCGATTTCTTCATGGGTAACCGAATCTAGAATGTTAATGGAAGCTATATTTGAATATTTACCATCTTCCGTTGTTGGAACAGATAGAATACCGGCATTAATCAGTTCCACGACATCAACACGCGCCGGCGCTGTCGTATCGATACCTGTCACTTTCCAATTATGATGGATTGTTGGTTCGTACACGCCTTTTTTTACATCTTTCAAATAAGCGATAGAGAGATTTCGAATGGTACCTTTATTTTCGCCATAGGCAGTAGCATCTTTAGAAGACCAGAGCTGCTTGAATGTTCTTCCTTCCAGAGCCCCACCTTTAGCTTTCAGGGCTTCCATTCGGTAGGCGTTCATTCCAAGCTTCAGACTATCGTCTGCCTTCACGGAAGCGCCACTCGCATACTTCAGGTTCTTAATTCTGCTTCCATAAGGCTCGGACAAATCAACTTCATAAGATACTCCTCCAAAGAAATCATTGGTGCTGTATTTAGAGGCACGTCTCTTGGAGTCGAAGCTGATGGTTACATCGCCTGGACGCGTCGAGTTGAAATT
>DJUJ01000216.1:53854-56105 GCA_002438345.1 Paenibacillus sp. UBA6285 | reverse complement strand
CACCGTAACTTCACCAAGCGCAAATTGATAATTGTAAGCAATATCTTTTTTCTTAATCGGCCCAACATCTAGTTTAGCCTTATCATTATCAATCTGGTGAGCGACGACATCGGCCTTGCTGTAGTGCAGCATCACTTCGCTGAAGAAGTCCGATAACGGAGTCTCCTGGATTTGAACAGTAGTAATGCCTTGAATTTCATTCGATGGGACAAGATTCGTTCCCTTTAGTTCAGCAACAACGGTATTGGCATCCGCACGTGCGAACTCGTGAAATGGCTTTAAAATGCCCTCTAGTCCGGCATCGGATTCCTCAAACGAACCGTCTGAGGCTTTTACTGCCAGAGCCGTTGCTTGTTTGTCTTTCAGTACCACTTTATCCCCTTGCTTCNNTAGGTTCAGAGATCAGCACGCCGTTCACTGTCTTCGATTCAACAAGTGTATGCATATGTCCGGCGAAAATAGCAGTTAACTCTGGATTCGCATTAGCGATATCCGTTACACCTGTACCTGCTTTTCCATTCTCATTATCAAGGCCCATATGCATGAGACCTACAATGACATCAACCTTGCCTTTCAACTCTGCAATGGCTTTTTTTGTTTCTTCTACAGGATCCTTCACGATAATTCCGTCTAGGTGGTCGGTTCCCTTTTCAAACTCAGTAATCATGGGTGTATTCATGCCGATAATGCCAATTTTGATCCCGGCCTTCTCAATAATGGTATAAGCCGGCATGTACCGGTCGCCATTTTCTTTGAATACGTTCCCTACTAAGGGTTGTCCCTTAAATTGTGAGGAGATTTTTTGCAGCACATCAAGTCCGAAATTAAACTCATGGTTGCCCATAACCCAAGCATCGTATTTCATCTCATTCATGGCTACCATCATTGGAGATTTGGGTTGATTATTAAACAATTCTGCAGAGTTATCTTGTATCATGTCTCCTGCATCAAGCAAGAGAGTGTTCGGATTCTCTTCACGAACCTTTTTCACAATCGTGTACAGCTGAGTCAAGCTGCCCGTCTTGTTCGGGCCGTCGAGCGCGTAATCCCATGGCATAAACCGTCCGTGGATATCCGATGTTCCAAGCAGTGTTATGGTTGTTTCGGGTTTAGCCTCTGCGGCTTGAACTTTGTTGCTGGAGAGAGGAGTGACAAGAGTTGTGGCGCATAACACAAATATGAGCAACAGTCCTACATAACTCTTTGGAGCAAATTTCTGCATGTTATTAAGTCTCCTTTGGATAATTTTATGTAAAGATATCTTTCTACACATAATTCTAGTCAATAGGAAGTATTATGTAAACTATTAGTTTCATCTAACCTCATAGGATAAACTACTAGGATGAATAGTTGGAAATCATCCAGCATCATTCTCACCAATGAAACAAAGACCTTGATTCAAGCTGAGAAACAAGCCAGGTTCTCGGCCAATTCCTTGACCGTATTTTTTGAAGTTATTAATTCTAAGTTGATAGATTTTTCTAATGCTATATACAAATTGCTTCTGCTGAGAAAGAGTTTAACAACATTTAGGGTAGGGAATTAAGCACCACATCAAGTGGAGGATCATATATTTCATCAAGTTACATTCTAAAAAATGTTACCATCGAGGTGTTTTTTTAATGATAGGTTTAAGTAGCTAAATGAGATTATCGGTAGTATAAGGTTGTTTTAAATGCTAAAATTACCCAAAAGTATTTTCTAACAGTAAGGAGGTATTCTTTTGGATTACAAAGGGTCATCGGTGTATGACAATGCGGATTTTTTCTATAACTATTTATTGAGAAGAAACAGAGAGGATAGCCCAAATAACATTATTGAAAAGCCGGTTATATATGATCTTATGGGCGANNTGCTCGATTTAGGATGTGGGGATGCTAAGTTCGGATATGAGTTGCTTGAGCAGGGATGTAACTTTTACGAAGGTGTGGAAGGTTCAAGTAATATGGTCAAAGCGGCAAAAGAACTGTTAAATACATCTAAAAGTAAGATTCACCATGCTACTATGGAGAGTTGGAATTACCCAAAAGAGAAATATGATTTGGTAATCTCTCGGTTGGCTATTCATTATTTACAAGACCTAAAACCAATCTTTGATAGTATCCGTAGTGCGCTTATCCCTAATGGTCAGTTTATTTTTAGTGTACAGCATCCGGTTCTAACATCATCCATGAATAGTGCAACAACTTCAGAAAGAAAGTCGGACTGGATCGTCGATAACTATTTTGAAATCGGTAAGAGAATGGAGCCA
>DJUJ01000216.1:43734-53803 GCA_002438345.1 Paenibacillus sp. UBA6285 | reverse complement strand
CAGTCACTGAAACATGTTGGATTTAAGATAGAGGATATTAGAGAATGTAAGCCGAATCCCCAGCTTTTTAATAGTGAAGGAGAGTATAAGAGAAGGATGAGAATCCCACTTTTTCTCGTGTTTAAATGTATAAAATAATTTGTAGAAGTAACGCTAGTCTAATGAGCATATGAATTCAAAGAATTGCAATAAGGAGGACTAAGATGAAACACATGACATTTATACGCCCCACTGAGCATTATGATCAAAGGATTATTCATATCGATGAGCAGATTTGTGCATTGATAAAACAACGAAAGGAACGCTCGGATAATCATCCAGGATTCCCTCCTTTTGAGTATATTTCTGATTGGGCGGCGAAGTTTGAACTCTACGAGGATTTCTTGAAAGCGGTATTTGGGACTTTATTAAATGAAGATCATTTTAAACCGATGGTTGAGCCTACTGGTTTTAGAAAACATATTGCTGTTCTACGATCTATTGAGAAAGATAAGTTCTTCTATACGCTGACCTCTATACGACAATACAGTAATGCTAGTGTTATCACGCTTAGTATGGATTGGGATATTACCACTGAGCTATATTCTAATAAACCTAACCATTTTGAGTTATATATAGATGAATCGTATGATTGTCGAATGACGAACGGCGGAAGTTCATCAGGACATGCAGCTTATAACTACGTAGTATCTCCGCCCCTCCCTGACGATATCTCCGGTATTAAATTAGAGTTCAAGGAATTAAGTGTTCCTTTAAAGAAGGATGGGACAGGCACTGGAATTGTGTTTAAGCTAGAATAACTATACAAAGTAGTTTAACAATAGAATCTAGCAGGAAGAGGTATATGTCTATGAATCAAATGATATGGCTAACTGGGCTATCGGGTTCAGGTAAAACTACGCTTGCTGAGGAACTGAAAAATCACATTGAGAATTGCTACATTCTGGACGGTGATACATTGAGGAGAGGTATTAATCAGGATCTTCAATTCAGCGGAAAGGATCGATTGGAAGTAGGAAGAAGGATTGGTGAGATTGGCAAGATATTGCTTGATGCGAACTTGAATGTGATCGTCGCCTCGATCTCTCCGTATCGCTCCACTCGTGACAAAGTCCGTTCTCTGATTGGAGATTCGTACTTGGAAGTATATGTTCAATGTCCCTTGGAAGTGTGTGAAGTGAGAGATCCGAAAGGACTCTATAAACAAGCGCGAGCTGGGCAGATCAAGCATTTCACGGGTATTGATTCTCCTTATGAAGAGCCTGTACACCCGGATGTGATTGTGGAGACGGATAAGCTCTCCATAGATGAGTGCGTATTGAAAATCATTCAATGCCAATCAGCTATGAAAATTAGAGCGGGTGCCTATCCTCCTAATTAATGAATGGAGGTACTATAGATGAAATCATTGAAAAATAAAATAGCAATCGTTACTGGAGCAAGCAGATCCACGGGGATCGGAACAGCGATATGCCGTTCACTTGCAAGTCAGGGGGTAGATATTTTCTTTACGCATTGGCATCCTTTTGATGAAACAGAAGGGAATGGTGGAGAAAAGGAATGGCCAGAGCAACTTTGTACAGAACTGAAAAGCATGGGAGTCAGGGCAAGTCATATGGAAGCGGATTTTGCCAATCCTGAAATCTCGTTAAAGATTATGGAACAGGTAGAAGAGTCATTAGGAAATGCTTCGATTTTGATTAACAATGCGGCTTATTGCGTGCCCACGAATTATCAGAACCTGAGTATCACTTCGTTAGATCAACACTATGTAGTGAACAATCGTGGCACAGTTTTACTNNACTGAGTTTGCCAAGAGATTCGAAAAGAATCATTCAAAGGGGACTCCAGGTAGAATTATCTTTATGGTTTCAAAAGGACCTGATCCTGATAACCTAGCTTATATATTGACGAAGGGTGCACTAATCGGATTGATTGAACCTCTTTCTGTTGGTTTAGCTCCGCTAAATATCACAGTCAATGGTTTTGATCCGGGACCTACAGATTCCGGTTGGATAACGGAAGAGATGAAAACTCATTTTTTGCCTATGTTTCCAATGGGGAGAATCGGGTTGCCAGAAGATGCAGCTAGAGGCATTAGTTTCTTAGCGAGTGATGATTCACAGTGGATTACGGGGCAAGTGATAAAATCTGAAGGTGGATTTCTAGGGAAATAAAAGTTATGCAATACGATAGCAAATTTTCATAAGGTGTGACAACAAATAATACTTCAACCTGGCTACCAATTGATTGGTAGCCTTTTTATGCTAATGGACAGAATTTCACAACAAAACATGGAAATTGATGATATAATATCCAAACTCAATAATTTAGATATGAAGGGAGAAGCCCAGCATGATTACTCTCAGAAAGATCACACTAGAAAACCGACGTGCCATTTTTAACCTGGAAGTCTCAGACGATCAACGTCGCTTCGTTGCATCCAATTTATCAAGTATGGCTTCGTGTTATGTCCTTGTAACTAATAGTGGTCATCCATTTCCGTTTGCGATTTACGCAGATGAAGAGCCGGTTGGTTTTGTGATGTTGACATATGGAATCACTGGATATGATGTTCCATCATTCGTAAATGATAGCTATTGTATCCTGCGACTAATGATTGACAAACGATATCAGAATCAGGGCTACGGTCGAGAAGCCATGACAAGAATTTTGGAATTTATCCGCACTTTCCCGGCTGGCCCAGCACAATATTGCTGGATTTCTTATAAGGCTGACAATTTGCCCGCTAAAAGGCTTTATGAAAGCTTCGGTTTCCGTGACAGCGGCGAAATTATTGAAGAAGAGCTAACAACCGTATTGCGACTTTGATTTGCTTTACACTTTTGAAAGGTCGTTTCTTCAGCATCATGCTTAAATTAGAAAGCTCGAGGTGTCATATGGACAGAGTAGCGAACATTAGAACTGAAGAGAAGAAATATCATGACATATGTTACGGTAGTTATAATTTGTTCGAGCCAGGTTCCTGGCTACATAGACCCGTACACTCGGTAATCGATCTTTTAGAAGAGTACACCGATCAAGAATACTTAAGTGTACTAGATTTAGGATCTGGGATCGGTAGGAATAGTATACCCATAGCGGAATCCATGAAAAATAGGAATGGCAAGGTTGTTTGCGTAGATTTATTGGAGTCGGCCATAGAAAAATTAGAGAGTTATAGTCAGAAATTTGGGGTCGAACCCTTTATTGTGACAAGATTATCAGACATTGAACATTTCGTTATCGATCAAGAGGAGTATGACATTATTTTAGCAGTGTCTTCCTTGGAACATGTAAGTTCGGAAAAGGTACTTCACAGAAAACTTAATGAAATGATTTGTGGAACAAAAACAAATGGGACCAATTGCATTATTATCGGATCGAACATACAAGAGGTAAACCTTGAAAATGGACAGGAATTAGATCCAATGTTTGAAGTGAATTTATCTACAGAAAAAATGATGGAATTATTAGTTCATCAGTATACTGGATGGGAAGTTCAACAACGATTTGTAAAACAATTAGAATATGAAATTGAAAGAAAAGGACAAACTGTAAAACTGACAACAGATTGTATAACCTTTGTTGCTAAGAAATTATAATAAACACTAGGAGATGGTTATGCCTTTTACTTTTGCTCATCCTATTTTTGCACTTCCGTTTAAATATGTGAAACCAAAATATTTTAGTGCTACAGGCTTAATACTAGGAAGTATGTCGCCTGATTTTGAATATTTTATTATGCTTGAGCCCTATCAAAGTATAGGGCATTCTGTAACAGGACTATTTTTGCAGGCGTTTCCGCTGTGTGTGATCATTGCACTGATTTTCCATTTTATAATTAAAGAGATTTTAGTATTGCATCTTCCTTCAAACTATAATATTGATCAACGAGCATACAATACCTTGAGCAAGTGGAGTTTGAATTCTAAGGGCTGGGTAGTGTTTAGCCTATCTGTGATTATTGGTTTCTTAACTCATGTGTTCATCGATGGATTTACACATTTTAATGGTTATTTTGTAGAGCTATATCCTCCACTANNAATACTGCAGCATTCTTTTTCGGTATTCGGATTACTCATGATAACCTGGATCATAGGTAGTTCTTTGTATCGACACCATGAAACAGTAACGACAATACCAGTGGTATCTACGAAACAAAAAAATATGTTCTGGACATCAGTAGTTGTTGTAGCAGTTGCTTTAACCAGTATGAAGTTACTTTTTAGTTCGAGCAGGAATATAATCGGTATTCTTGTGGTTTCGCCTATAACAGGGACATGCTTAGGAATATTACTAACATCGATCATCATAAGAGTGTTACAAACAGCAAAACAATAAGAAAAGAGTCACTAGATCAACCGTATGAATATGATCGCTTCATGAAAGCATCCATTGGGTGCTTTTTTTAATATTATTTTAGAAATGGTTGAGAAATACATAGTTAATAGGATGGACTTTACTTATAATATTACTTTAGCGTATTTTTCCAGTACGTTATCAAAATCTTTATTTAAGCAACACTAGGCTGAAAGGAAGTTATCCCTTGTTTGAGACTTTGCTTTTGAATTTCTTGTTTTTATTGTTTCCAATCTTAATTTTTCTGATTTTCTTTGAGAATCGAGCTTTTGCTTACAATAGTAAGATTCTAGTTCTACTGTCGGCAGTGACCATGTGTCTCTGTATAGCCAAACCTTTCAAACTCGATATTGGCTATATTTTTGATTTGAGATATGTCCCGTTTATTATTGTGGCTCTTTTTGGTGGATACAAGAGCGTTCTACCCCTATATATCCTTTTAAATATCTATCGATTCTATGTGGGTGGAGAGGGGACGTTACATTCTTTTCTTTTTGCCACCGCAATCCTGATTTTGATACCGTTATATAGTAAAAGGTTCTTAAAACTAGATTCGAAAGGTCGCATCATCGCGGCATCAGGGATTGCTTTTCTAACAATGGGATTTTACCTATTAATTTTAAGTTTTGCACAGGGGATGTTAAATAGAGAATTCTGGATTCTTACCTTAAATGCCTTTACGACGCATGTCGGAGTGATGAGTATCAATATGATTTTAATAGAAAAGATTATCACCAATATTAAGAATCGCGATCGAATTATGCAATCGGAAAGATTAAATGTCGTCAGCGAGTTAGCAGCTAGCGTATCACATGAAATAAGAAATCCACTTACGGTGACCAGCGGCTTTTTGCNNTTGCAGCTGTTGAATAAATCGAAAACGATGACTCAAGAGGAGAAGGGATTTATAGAGTTATCTTTACAGGAGCTACAGAGAGCTGAAAAAATTGTGAGTGACTATCTTTCATTTGCCAAGCCACAATCCGACAATATGGTTTACTCCAACATGAAGGCAGAATCAGAATATACTAAAAATATCATAATGCCTTTTGCCACCATGCACAAAGTAGAGGTCCAATTTAGTTTTAATAATTCGTTAAATAAAAGTTACGATCGAAACCAGATTCAGCAATGTCTAATTAATTTGTATAAAAACGGTATTGAAGCGATGAAGGACACAGAAGGCGGCACACTATTTATCGATATATCTGAAAAAAAACAAAATATAATGATCAGTATTAAGGATAACGGAGTTGGCATGACTAAGGATGAAATATCGCGTCTCGGTAAGCCGTATTATTCGACCAAAGCCGAAGGGACAGGACTGGGAATGCTTATGGTCTACAGTACCATTGATAAAGTGAAAGGAACTATTGAAGTCGATAGTGAAAAAGGCAAAGGAACAACATTCCTAATAACTATCCCTACTTAAGCGAAAACTGGCCAGAGAGCACCTATACCTGCTACTGTTTACACTCTATTAGGAAAGTGTAATACCTCTCAAAAATGGATTTTGAGTAAAAAGGCCACGAGCCTGTGTGAATCCATCAGGAGGTGCAGCTATGGAGGTTTTAGCCAATTGACACCACTCGATTTCCTATCATCATTGATTTTAAGTGAAATTGTTGGTAATACGATATACGATGATGAGGTGAAGATCTGGCATCTGCTGTTTGCTCTATTCATCTGGACTGCCTTGGCTTCTTTGTTTGAAAAGGCGACTACCTATTTTGTGAAGTTCGGGAACATGGCGGAAGGTCGGACGGTGTTGCTAATTGACGATGGCAAAGTGAATTAGGATTTGATGGAGAAATACGATATTGAGTTTACCCAACTACTGTTCATGCTGCGGCAACAAAATATTCTTTCTCTAAGTGAAGTATGCCCTGCTTGAGAAGAACGGCTCTCTGTTGGTTATGCGCAAGTCTGAAGATGAGCAGTCGGTGCAGTCTTCTGCTTTTTCCATTACAATTATTGATAAAGGTAGGCTCCTGGAAGATTCCATGCGTGGCAGACAGATGAATAAGATGCAGATTCAGGAATGGGTCAGGGAGCAAGGCTATAAATGCGTTGAGGGCATTGCTTATGCTGAATACAAGGAAGACGGATCACTCTATATCATACCTAAAAACGGAAAAAGTATAGACAGCGGACAGCTAATGTCCACTGTCTTTTTTGATTAAAATTAATAACCTCTAGCACGCTTAACAAATAACGATAAAATCAATCCGATACCTGCAATTGCTGTGATAAATAAGTATGCATATGTAATTCCAGCGGTTAAAATTTCAGGCTGTGCAGCGGTTGGATGTGTACTAGCGAATCGTGTTTGTCCGCTAGACATTAGCGTAACAGCGAACGTCGTACCAAGGGCACCTGCGATTTGCTGAAGTGTATTCATGACAGCAGCCCCATCCGGATAGTATTTCACGGGTAATTGATTTAAGCCATTGGTTTGAGCGGGCATAATGACCATTGCTAGTCCGATAAACATTGCGCAGTGTATTAAAATAAAGGTCAGGCTACTGGTTTCAGTAGAGTTGCTTGTAAAAAGAAAACCTGCAATTGTTGCGATGGAGAATCCAAGCGGCAGCAATAATTTCGGGCCGAACTTATCGAATATTCTCCCAGTAACTGGAGCCATAGCTCCGTTAATCACACTGCCTGGAAGGAGTAGAATTCCTGCAGCTGTGGCCGATAACAATAGACCTCCTTTTAAATATAAGGGTAATAAAATCGCAGAGGATAAAATGATCATCATTCCTAGAAAGACCATTATCAGACCTATTGTAAACATGGGATATTTAAACACACGTAAATTCAGCATTGGTGTTTCCAATTTAAATTGTCGTAATACAAACAGGATTAAGCTGATGATACCAACGATAAGAGGCAGATAGACAATGATTTCACTTAAAGAATGATCAGCGATGTTGCTAAATCCAAATACGATGCCACCAAATCCGAAAGTAGAAAGCAGGATGGATAAACTATCTATTTTAGGCTTAGAGATGTTGGCTACATTGTTGATGAATGTTAATCCGAATCCAAATGTAAATAATAATAAAGGTAAGCTGATCCAAAAGATAAACTCCCAGCCAAAATGATCCACGATCAAACCAGATAAAGTTGGCCCGATGGCCGGTGCACACATAATAACTAGTCCCATCATGCCCATGACGGTTCCGCGTTTATGTGCAGGGAAAATAATAAGAATAATGTTCGTCATCAGGGGCAGCAATAAACCAGTTCCCAAGGCTTGCACTAAACGCGCAATTAATAACGAGGTGAAATTAGGGGAGAGGGCAGCAATTAATGTACCAACGATAGATAATAGTAAGGAAGCTGTGAATAATTGTCTAGTGGTAAACCATTGCATTAATAGGGCAGATATAGGAACGAGGATTCCTAATACAAGTAAATATCCTGTGGTTAGCCATTGAACCGTTGAGGCGTTGATTGAAAATTCATCCATTAAGTTGGTAAAAGCCATATTTAAGGCGGTTTCACTAAATAGCCCAACGAATGCACCTAGCATAAGCGAGAAGGCCATAAGAGCTGGGCGTTTAACTTGAACAGTTGCTGTTGATTCCATGATAGGGATAATCCTCTTTTCAGAAATGGATTTGCATTATTTTTGTACAATAGACGATATGTCAACTATAAGGTAAGGAAAATGCTTTTATGCCTCTCTTACATTATCCTGCACACGAGTTAACAAAGTCTTTAGCGTTGAGTAATCCGCAGGAGATAATCCAGTCGCGATAACTTCATTTAATTTAATCGTCACCTCATTTATTGTAGCTTCTAATTTCCTGCCTTCTTCTGTTACAAAAACATTTACCGAGCGACGATCTTGCGTACTTGTTACTTTATGAATGTAACCCTTGTTTTCTAAGCTAGCGATCATCCGGGCAACACTGGCTTTGTCCTTCCCAAGTTTATTAGCAATCTCGTTCTGAGATAAACCCTCTTTCTCAAGCAATAAAGCCATAAGTAAATGTTGTTCAGGAGCAAGTCGAACAGGGGCAAGCAATTTTGTTAAATAATTGGCTATTTCTAAATGTAAATCGCGAATAACTAAACCTAGCGGGTCTTTGGAATCCATATGATCACTCCTAATGAAAAAAAGATGATATATCAACGTTATGGCTTTTTCATATTAACATAAAATAATTCATACATGTCAAGTTAAAGAATATGCGAAGGTGAGCATGAACGAGGAGAAATGGGGAATTAATGGTCATGTGGAGATACTCTATCTTCAAGATGTAACGGAATTGAAGGATTATTATCAGGTGGAAGATATCTTCGGTAAAATGATTCAGAGCTGGAATACTAAACTGCCAGGATATGAGTTTGTAGCAAAGACTTTATTACAGCAGCTAATCATCGCGATTGCTCAAAATACACAAAAACAAAGTCAAAATTACTCCACTTCCTTAAAGGTGGAAAAAATCTCAACTATATGCATCAAAAGATAAATATGGTGGGTATCAGTCCCTCGGAATTTCAGAGCAAAAATGTCCATGGAGTTTAGAATAATGCATGGTATAGAGCCAATCTGACTGTTAATATGAGGTTGTTATTGTTAGCAGAAGGAAGGCTTTTTTATGTCCATGTGGAAGAGGAATTTAATCGTTTGCTGGTTTGGTATGTTTGTAACGGGTGTAGGTATGAGCCAGATCGCGCCTGTATTACCGCTTTATATTAAGCATCTTGGCGTTGACAATCCCGATTCCGTTGCTCAGTTTTCTGGCATTGCTTTTGGGATTACCTTTATCGTTTCAGCCATATTTTCACCTATTTGGGGGCTGGCGGCAGACAGGTTCGGACGGAAACCAATGCTTTTGTGGGCAAGTCTTGGAATGGCGATCGTGATAAGCTGTATGGGTTTTGCACCTAATGTGTATGTATTAATTGCAACTCAGACGGATAAGGAACATGCAGGATATGCTTTAGGAACCCTTTCAACAGCTAGTATTGCTGGAGCTTTGCTTGGCCCAACGATTGGTGGTTTCATTGCAGAGAGCATGGGTTTACAAAGTTCATTTTTTATTACGGGTGGACTGATGCTGATTGCNNTCTTTTCATCGTGAAGATAAAAAGACGCTTAGTATCAAAGAGGTCTGGAGCAGTGTTCCAGAGAAAAGCCTAACGCTTACCTTGTTTGTGACCTTCTTTATTCTAACCGTTGCTTTATACTCTGTAGAACCGATTATTACGGTATATGTTACTCAGCTATCCAAGAGTGCTGGTCATGTGGCTCTGCTTGCAGGGATGACATTCTCAGCTTCAGGGCTGGCTAACATTATTGCTGCTCCAAGGCTTGGCAAGCTGTCTGACCGACTAGGTGCTCAAAAAGTTATACTAGTTGCGCTTATAGCTGCAGGACTTCTATTCATCCCACAAGCGTTTGTTCAGAACCCTTGGCAGTTAATGGGTCTACGTTTTCTACTAGGATTAGCGGCAGGCGGGTTAATACCTTCTGTTAATATCCTCGTTAAGAAAATCACACCGGATTCTCTTACAGGTAGAGTATTTGGCTTTAACATGTCGGCAGGTTATCTAGGCACATTTGCGGGTTCGGTTCTAGGTGGGCAAGTGGCAGCCTGGTTTGGGATCCGAGATATATTCTTTATTACAAGTGTTTTGTTATTGATAAATGCAGGCTGGGTTTATTTTAAAGTGTATAAAAAACTAAGCT
>DJUJ01000216.1:16030-43727 GCA_002438345.1 Paenibacillus sp. UBA6285 | reverse complement strand
AGAGATCAGAAACTGAATGTATTGATACAAAGAAAACGGCACTGGTTGTAATCGACTTGCAAAATGGAATTGTTCACAGCCCGAATAAGGCTCCGCATTCAAGTACGCAGGTAGTTCAGAATGGCAGCAGTTTAGTCCAAGCCTTCACTGAAAAAGGTGCATTTGTAGTACTTGTAAAAGTATCCTCGTTAGATGGACAAGATATGTTAAGACCTCATACAGATTTGAACATGAATGCAGCATCCTTTCCTGAAGGCTGGGATACCTTGGTGCCGGAATTAGATCATTTCAAAAATGCACATGTGATATCTAAACGTCAGTGGGGGGCATTCTTCGGAACGGATCTTGATTTACAGTTACGGCGCCGTGGTATAGATACGATTGTATTGTGTGGTATTTCTACATCAATCGGTGTAGACACGACAGCTAGAGAAGCTTATCAGCTTGGTTACAACCAGGTTTTTGTGGAAGATGCAATGACTGCCTCTACAAAAGAGGAGCATGACTATGTGTGTAAAACCATTTTCCCTAGGATCGGCAAGATTCGGACCACGGAAGAAGTAGTATTGGCTTTAAAATAGAATGTCGGAGGCCAGTGCCTAAAGGTGCTGGCTTTTTTGTGTTCATGTGGACTTGACTACACAAGTTATAATATTCTTGTATGGCTTGTTCACTAGCCCAGCCTATTTCGAAAGTAAATTAAATGAGGTGGAACTATTTGTAGTATATTACTCAAAATTCATCGGCAGGACATTCCGAAAGCCGCCAGGGTTCTGGCAGAAGTCTTCACAAAGGATGATCCACTTTATCAGCATATTTTACCTGATGAAACAACCAGACTCCGAGTATTGAATATTTTTTTCCATCGCTATATTGAGATGCTCTTTCCTTATTCGGATTTACTAACGACGTCAACAGATTATGAAGCTGTCGCCTTGGTGTTCCATTCGGAACGTCAGACGGGGACATTGATTTCGAACGTCTACTATATGAAACAAATTAGCCTTGCGATTCTCAAGTCTTTACCGATTTGTCGAGTCATTGGGGTGCGAGGGTTTATTCGAGGATTATCCATTTTGCGCAGTATGAGCTCCTTATGGTTATCGATGTTTGGAGATCAGAAGTATATGCATTTGGATATGCTTGTAGTGCAAGAACGTTACCGTGGGCAAGGATATGTATCAAAGATTATGATGCCGCTGCTCGCCGAGTGCCGCGAGAAGAATGCACTATGTACATTAGAGACACAGACGCCAAGTAATTTACCCATCTATGAGCATCATCAGTTCCGCACGGTCAAGGTGATACCCTTACCAAACAGCGCACTAGAGCAGTATTGTATGGCATTTACTCCAGATTCTGCTGAGTAGAAATGCATGGATAGAATCTATTATTTTGTTTAACAAAAAATAGCATAACCTTCGAAGGATTGATATAATAGAAACATATATTCGCGTACTTCAGAACCCTATACGGATGTATATGGGTTTTATTTTATTTGGCGAGGATGGCAGAAAGATGAATTGGTCGGATTTTGGCGAACGAAACAAACGATTGAATCCCCTATGGAATCTGGGGGCTGGGATGAACCTTGGCGAAATCCAACCTTACAAAGAAATGGTGTCTTTAAGCATCTTGTTGCAAGTCTATTATTTGGAGCTAGAGTCCAATGAGAGAAGATCCAAGGAAGATATTATAGCGCTGGCTTGGACTGCGCTGGAACGCTTTAATATCGCGAATCTCGGGACTACCGAATCGGTAGAACGTTTGGTGGAAGGCCTGCTCTGGAGCGGGAATGGTGGGGACTTCGAATCCAATTATTATGATGATGCGGCCCGGCAAATGTCCGTGCAGAAATATAAGTATTTCACAGTGGACGAGGATGCGACCCGCAGCAGTTGGGAAGAGAGTGGCAGAACGATCTATCGCCTCTCCGAATACGCAATGGAGCTCATTTTTATGAGCCATGAGATTATTGAAGAGTTCCAGATCAGCATCAAGCTACTCGAGATTCAGATGCATATTAAGCATGGACGTGTAACTCGGGCAGTTCAGGATGTGAATGAACTGATCTCCCGGGTGCGGAAGATGACTCAGCAACAGCAGGAATACCGGAATGCACTACGCCGCAACCCGAAGCATATTTTTAGTGAATTCGGAGTGGCTCGGCATCAGCGACTCGAAGAAATTCATCAACAGTTCGATGAAGAACGCAAGCATTTTGATAATATTCATCGTTCTCTGGCCCGGCTAGCCAATGACGAGAAAGATGTGATCGACTTCAATGAGATTCGTATTCTTTCCGAACGAGTTGAGCTTTCTAGGCGTGTACACGATGAGCTGGCCGAGATAGTCTTGAACATTTTTGAGGTGGAGACTAATTTAAGATTGAACTTCCCTGAATTATTCTGGGGAGCTGCCGGCTTTAACTTCCGTACTCATATCTGGGAGGAATGGGTTAAAGAAGAGGGGCTGCCAAGCGGCGACAGCCTTGAACTGCTACTCAGCGGATTGTTCGCTCCGAATCAGGATTTTGTTTATCCACTTCCCTGGGCTTGGGAGGAGCAAGAGGTTGGCTTTATCCCGGATGTTGTGACGGATGAACTTGATGATGAGATAGATGCTGAGATCGTTCAATATATTCCTAAAGGGATCCCATGGGCGGAAGTCGTTGAACTGTGGAAGCCTGTGTTCAATGCGCTAGCCCAGCGGGGAAGCTTTACGTTTACTGCGGAAGTTTTTACCTCGGAGGAATTAACACGTTGGGCACGCACACCGGATGCTATTGATCTATGGGTGCAGTTTTTTCATTCAGAGATTACAGTACAAGAACAGGCTCCAGAGAACAGCAACGGATCCGATGAATGCCAGTTGCTAATCCGGTATGTACTTGCGGATGATCCTCAACTTGAGATCCTGCGCGGCAAGTTGCTACGTACGAGCATTGCTCCAGAATTAGTCCCAAGGGTGCGCTGGTCTGGTCTGGATATGAGTCCATATACTATTACGATCGTGGAGAGGTGAGAGATTACTAGCATGAGTTATACATTAGAACAGGTACAGCTAGCTTCACGGCTATTTTTTGAACTACTTCGTAAAAAGGTAATTCCTCTCGATGATCCTGCGGCTGCTGAATGCCTTCAGGATGCAGGAACATATGATGCGCTTCAATATGTTGCCAAGGAGGCAGGCTGTCGAGTGATGAATTCGGGACATCGTCTCCATTTGTTGGTCAATCCACTCGGGTCAGTGTTCGCCACCAACTTTACCCAGTTGAAGAATAAATACTCACNNCGAATTGAGCGCAAAACTCATTTACATATCATTAATATCATCATCCTTGTTTTTCTGGCCGAGATGGATCAGGACGAGACTCACTTTAAATCCGGGCAGGACAGTATGTCCTATATACAGATATCCGATCAGGTGTCTTCACTTTTTCAAGCGTGGATGCAGATGGATGATGAAGGCCGGTTTAGCCAGCAGTGGCGGTTGGATATCCAAGCGATGTCGAAGGTGTGGACTAATCTCTATATGCAAACTAAGAGTCAGGAAGAGAGCGATCTTCTAACAAGAGGTGCAGGCTCACGAATTGGGCTGATTCATGAAGGCATGAAGCTCCTGGAAGAGGAGAAACTCGTGTTCATCTCGGAGTCAGAGAAGCGGATATTCCCGCGGGAAGAGCTTTATGAGAGAATGCGGTATTTATATCATGATGTCGACCGGTATCAGGAATTAAAGAATCTCATCGGACGAACTTTAGCTGAGAAAGACGGTGCTACTAATGCCGCGGATTGAACGCATACGAATTACAGGACTTAAATACGAGAAAATGCTCAAGAAATATGATGATATGATTCTGGACCTCTGCAACGAAGAAGGGCCGGCTAATACGCTAATTACGCTTATGAATGGTGGTGGGAAGGGCGTACTCCTGCAATCCATATTTCAGTTATTAATGCCCAAAACGCCATGGGGAAAAGACAGTGAGAACCAGGTTGAAGCTTTTTTCCATAACCATAAAAAACAACTTAAACCTTACACCTTTCACGTAGCTATCGAATGGCACCTCGATAATAGTGAGCGTAATGAGTATATGACGACTGGTATTGCTATGACGGCACATAACTCGCTGGATCAACAGGATATTAAAGTGGATTACCTACTGTACGCACTTACAGATTATGGCGAAGCGTCTGAACTTACCCTTTCGACGTTGCCACTCTTTGATGAAGAGACTGCTGAACCTACGAGTTTTGAAACGATCCAGCAATTTGTGCGAGATCGGCGGGGGGAAATTGTACCTTTCGGTAGCCATAGCTCGGATTTAAAAAGATATTATGATTTCCTGGCTACTCGAGATATCCATATCGCCGAGTGGCGCAATATGCGGCGGATCAATGGGGAAGAGGGCGGTATCAAAGGTTATTTTAAAAAGAATGATGCTTTTACCAACCATAACTTATTCGAAAAGCTAATTATCCCTGAGATAGGCTCCAGTCTGAATGAGGGACTGAGAGAAGAAGACAATACGCTGCAGCGGATGTTTATTGACACGGCGACAGTAGCTCAACGCCTACCGATGCTTGAACAGCGGGCACAAGTCTACACAGAGTTTCTTGGCATGGCTGCACCTTTATACGAGCTGGTGAAGCTAGGAGTAGAGACAGAGAGTGTTGTTCAAGAAACTGAATTTCGTGGACGTCAGATCTATACGGTTATTCATGAAGAGCAGAGCAATGCGGAAGAAGAGCGAAGTAAGGTTGGTAATGAACTGGCTGGTCGTTATCAGGATGCGAAGCAATTGCGATTTGAGACGGACAATCTAAAGTATTTGCGCAGCAAGGAAGAAATGGAACTGAAACAAGAAGAGTTCAAAAAGCTTAGTGATGATCAGAGACGTGCACGTGGACGGCTGGACGATTCCAAGACTCAGGAGAAAAAGCTTGAAGTGGCTCATTTCTTAGCTAAACGTATGCTCCACACACGACAAATTGAGCAATGGCAAAAAGAAATTCAAGCGATCGAAGGATCTCTGGAGATGAAAGAACGTCAAGAGGTCATTCAGACTGCTAAAGATAAGCTTCGTAAACAATGGGATGTGGTGTCTAGCCTCTGGCAACAAACGATCAGAGGATTTGGAACAGCGGAGANNAGATTAATGAATTGACGTTATCGATCCGTCAATATACAGAAGAACTCGGAACATTCGCAGCTCAGCATGGTCAGGAGGCTGCCCATACTCCGGTGGCGGCGCTTCAACGTACGATTTCAGCTGCCAAAACGATACTTCTTGATATTGAAGCGTTGGAGGAACAGCATAAAGAGGCAGAGAACCGAAAGCTGGCACTGCATAAGAATCATGCCGAGCTCAGCGAGAAGCACCGCTCTTATGAACGAGAGGTAGACGAGCTCGGGGCACTGCTTGATTCGCAGACCTATAAAGAATCACAATTATGGTCACAGATTGTTGTGCTACTGGAAATGTTTGATGAACATAATCGTTTGGGAGCTACTGGCCTTTTTGAAGAGCAGGATACGATTCAACTACGATTTATCCGAAAAATGGATGAAGTGGAGCAGCAGACAAAACGTTCCAGACGAGATTACTACAATCAGCTTATGGACGTGGAACTTCAAAACCAATCCTACTGGCTGCCGAATTCAGATATTCTCGCGGTCAAAGATACACTCGATTCGCTCAAGATTCAATCTACACCGGGCAGTTCCTATTTAAATGATCGTCCATACCTTGAACGTGAGGAAGAACTAGAGCACCATCCACTCCTTCCTTATAGTCTGATTGTTACCCGGCGCGAAGCTGATAAAATCAAACCGGATCTGCTGAAGGACACATTGCTGAAATCAGCGGTGCCGATCTTTATCCGTGAAGAGATGGCAGCTTCAGATCCAGTATCTTTTAAGCTTTTAGCTAACCAAGGGCCACAAATGGTACTGCAGCCAGATCGTTTCTTAGATTTTAAAAGCGGTATTCAGACGAAGCTCAAGGAGCAAGAACAGGTGCTGCAGGATNNTTGAAATCTGTGCGTCAGGAATATGAGCGGTTATACCAAACGGAGAACACCAAGACGATTACAGCGAAACGGGATGCTCTTATTAAACTGCAGAATAAACTTCAGCAGAGCATTATCAATCTAAGCAACGAGATGGATGAGAACGAGGGAACGCTTACTCGAATCGGTCGGGAGCTCTCCGAGAATAAGGCTCTTAATGCAGAGCATGAGCAGAGGGCTGTAGCGCTGCAAGCCTGGATTGAACGTACGAAGAAGCATGAGCAGGATCAAAAGGAGAAGAAAAAGTATACTGAACGTAAGAGCCTGGTGAACAAGGAGTTAACGAGTAAAGACCAGCAACTCGAACATCTTGAAGCGCAGATGGTAAGCCTTAGCGGAGAGCGTGAGAAATGGACGGGAGATGCCAAATACGCACAATTTCCTAGACTGCAACATTGGTTTCCCGAGATTGTATTTCCGACATATCACCAGCTTTCGGATGATATGGAAGCCACACCTGTAGATCCAGTAGAGCAGAATCTTCTCTTGCAGCAGCTCAGTACCGTTGAAAGTCTGCAGCAATCGCTAACCGAGAATGAGTTAGAAGTTCGGACAAGGGCTGCACAGATTAAAGCGGCAAGTGAGAATCTGGCTGAGCTTGAATCCAGTCTGAATCAAGTCGATGTGAACTGGCGGAAGGTGACAGAACCTACGGAATCGGCCGAATCCATTATGGCTGCAAGAAATCGCCAAAAGTCGGGAACGGCTTCGTTAGAAGAAGACTACCAGATGGTTCACGACTCTTTCATCCGCTGCCAGACCGAATTGGAGAATTTGCAGAAGGAACTGCGAAAAGTAGAAAAAGGAATCAAAGAGAAACACGAGCGTGCCGTAGAGATTTGGAATGAAGCGCTGGAGCAAAAAGAGGCAGACATTCAGGAGCGTTTCCAAGAGAATGAGATCATGCTTAACCAGTGTAAACGATCTTTGGAACGTATGGATGCGCTCCTTCAGACGTTATCCAATCAGATCAAGATTATGAACGCACATATTGAGGATCGGGTTAATCTACGGACTGTGCCAGAAGAATTAATGCTGAGCGTAAGAGAAAGCTGCGAGTCTCTTGTTGCTGATTGGCTTCTTCGCATTAAGGATAGCTGGGCTAGACGGGACGAGGTCTCCAGAAAAGTGAAGGAAGAGAAAAATTCATTAACCGGAAAACTTGCCAAGAACGAACGGAATTCTGAACTGGAGACCAAGATTCTAGATCGTTTAAATTCGGTTCATTGGGATAACTTTGCTATTGCTCAGCAAGTCCTAGATTCGATGTTACGTAGTTCACGCGATCAGATTGAGAGCATTCAAAGCGATAAGGAGGATATGGATCTGTCCCGCAAGATGTGGGTAGCTCGGGCTTCTTATCGTGTAGTACAAATCATTGATATTATGAAGCGAATGGAACGTCGGATGATTATTCATAACGAGAATAATTATGCCTTCCCGTTGGTACGCCTGAATTACAAGAATATCAATGTACCAAGAACAAGCGATGAGGTAGAGCCGATGGTGAGCGACTATTTCAATCGATGTATCCATGAATTGCTCTCAAAATATCCAAAGATTGAACAGGTGCCAGCATTGGTAATCAAAGAGGTTATTAATGACGGACGAATCGTCTATTCGGCGCTGCAGAATCGCTTCCCCATTCTACAGGTCTATAAACCGGTAACGGAAAATTACTTCCTCTACTCCGCTCCGGAAGACTATCATTATTCGGACTGGGAGATCATCAATCGCGGTGCGCTGGATGAGGCTGTCGGCAGTGGTGGACAGCGCCAATCTGTACAGCTGCTGGTAGCAATGATGATTATGACGCATAAACGTGTAAATCGTGAGAACAAAGGGTGGACGGTCTTTTTATATGACAATCCTTTTGGAGAAATGGTTTCTAATAATGTGCTTGATCCCGTATTTGAAATTTCTAAGGCTCTCAAATTTCAGTGGCTAATTGTTACACCACCGGAGCTAGTGAAGAATGACGTCAGCGTTCGCTTTGGTGTGTACTGGCAACTCTATTTTGGAGGTGTCAAAGGGGACATGCTAGAATCCACTCTAGTCAAGGGAGGAAGAAAGCTTATTCCTGTTTCACTTTTTTGACCACTAGCATCTATAATGAAAGAAGCTCCAGCAGCATAATGCTACTGGAGCTTCTTTTTGTCATCTAGGAGATGAATGATCATTTAGGTTTGCGTTCAGAGATATATGAACCGGTTAGCGTCAAAAAGGTTCCCACGAGTCACTGCTACACCTAATTTTCCAGTAATATATAATCATTATAGTGTGGAAAATAGGAGCGTTCTTGTACGATGTTGCGGCACTTTATGTACTACATCACAGTTTCTTCTGGCTCTAAAATCGTTGGAATGATTACGGTAAAAGTGGTTCCTTGCTCAGGTATACTTTCTACAGTGATCCATCCGCCATGATTATGTACAATATTCTGTGTGATCATAAACCCAAGGCCTGTTCCTGTTTCTTTTGTCGTATAAAATGGTTTGCCAAGTGCTTTGATCTGTTCCTCTGTCATCCCGCAACCTTCATCCTGCACACTGATTCGGGTTTCACTTTCATTTGTAAGAACATGAATATAAATGTTTCCCCCACTATTCATTGCTTCCATCGCATTTTTAAGTAAATTAATAAACACCTGTTTCAGCTGATAAGCCTCGCCATTGATCCAAATGGATTGATCTGCGCAGACAGGGAGGATCTTTAGGTTTTTCAGTGCAGCCTGTCCATTCATTAATGTGGTGACTTGTTCCAGTAAAGACAATAAATCCACAGGTTTACTGACATGCGTCGTTTGTGGCTTGGATAAGACCAGCAGTTCGTTGACAATAAACTCGATGCGTTTCAATTCTGACTCAATAATGAAGAAATATTTATCATTCATACGCTCAGAAGAGCGAATCAACTTCATAAATCCGTTAATAGCCGTAAGTGGATTCCTGATTTCATGAGCGATTCCAGCTGCTAATTGCCCTGCGGTGGATAATTTCTCGGATTGGATTAGTCGTTCATCTTCCAGCATTTGCTGAGAGATGTCTTTAAATATTCCAATAAATGCTCCGTTACCATTGAAGGTAATCGGTAATGTGAATCCATCCACATATTTCTGCTGACCATTTAAGCAATTGATTAAGTAGCAGACAGAGCCTATCGTATTACCGCTGAAATACCTTTCCCTTCGCTCTTGGAGGATTGCATAATTGGAAAGGTCTACAATATTAGTAGTAGATATACCCAGCACTTGATCCAGGCTCTCCGCGTGGATTAATTGTAAGCCCGCTGAATTCGCATACTGAACAATCCCATTCGCTGTAATAACGACGGTTAGAGGTAATCCCTCTAGCAGTTGCAGGAATGAGTTCTCTTTTTCAAGTAGACTGTTTTCTGCATCCTGTAGCTGAGTCTCCATTTGCCTGATCATCGTCTTATTCTCGAATTGAGTAAAATAATATAGGGGTGCACCATTGCCATCCGAAATGATAGATACGGAGACTTCTAGAGACAAGAGGTGTCCGGTTGGTTGGTAGTAATCCTGTTGGAATCGATGCGGATTGATGTTCATGGAGGAAAGAGATTCTCCAAGCTCAGCAATTTCATGGATCTGATCTAGAAGAGTCTGGACGGATGGGGATGGTGCTAATAACTCGTTATGATCATAGCCCAAGAGTGTACATAAGGCTGAATTCCATTTCAGGAACGTTCCATCAAACGAAACAAGAGCCATTCCAATCACAGCATGTGTAAAAGCAAAGTCAAAACTTTGGAATTCATTGGGCCGCACTGCAGTTCACCTCGCATATTCATTCCAACATATGTAATAGTCATAGTATAAAACATATATTCCCAGTAAAACATACATTTTTTAATGTTATTGAGAACCGGTCGGAATAGCTATGTGTTGCTGTGAAAATAACGATGTAAGAGTCAAACCAAATCAGGTAGAATGGGGAGATACGTTGCATTTTAAGAAAGTGGAGGCGTTGTGCCGTGCAATCAATCGTTGGTGAAATAACAGAAATAAATCGTTATCCAGTCAAGTCATTCGCGGGTGAGCAATTGGAAACCTGCATGATTGAAACTTATGGTATGCTTGGTGACCGTTTTTGCACCTTTTATGATGAGTCAAAAGAGGGCTGGTGGCGTTACATAACGGCTAGAAATATTCCAAATATGCTTACCTATCAAGCACAATACATCAATGGAGAAATTCTTGTAACTGCATCGGATGGACGAACTTTTGGTTGGGACAAAGATCTATTGGGAGAAATTCAAAGTCAAACTAAAACGCCAATCTCCATGTCTAATTTAAAAGCCTCACATCCCCAGCCTGAGCATCCGCAATTGTTATCAGTGGATGGCGCTAGTATTCTACTGATTACGGATGCCAGCTTAAAGAAGCTGGAGGCTGCGTGGGGACATCCATTGGATCAACGACGGTTTCGCGGTAATTTCGTTATAGCTCTGAACGATGAAACTTTTTTCGAAGGGGATTGGATCGGGCGGCAACTCAGTATAGGGGATGCACAACTACAGGTAGATAGTTTTTGTGAGAGATGTATGGTCATCACGATGGACCCTGATAGTCTTGAAAAGGACCCTACACTGTTGAAAAAACTGAACAAAGAGTTTGATTTACACTTCGGAGTGTATGCTTCTGTAGTTAAGACTGGGCAAATTCGAATCGGAGACAAAGTAGGATTATTGGAATAAATAATGATAATGATATAAACTTCCTTTACATTCCCATATGGATAATTTACCCTTTAAAGGAATGGAAAATTCATAGCGGGAGGGTATGTATGAAGAAGAAAATAATATCCCTGTTGATGGTATCCCTACTTTTAGTAGTGTATCTTCCTACGAATGCTTTAGCAGCGGATAGTAGCAAAACGCAAACATACGTGAACACTCAGAAGGTGGCGGCAGAGAAGGCGGCATTCTTAACGGAAAAGCTAGGAACGACAAGTCTCCAATATGCTTTTATTGATGGCGATAATATCGTTGTGAGCGGCCAAGCTGGATACAGCCATGTGGAAAGCAAGACAGCGCCAAGCATTACAACGATGTATGGAATTGGCTCGACGAGTAAGATGTATACGACAGCTTCTATTATGAAGCTTGTTGATCAAGGAAAAGTAGATTTGGACGCACCTGTCGTATCGTATCTGAACAATTTTACGATGGAAGATTCTCGTTATAAGCAAATCACCGTACGAATGCTGTTGAATCATTCATCAGGTCTTGGGGGCTCAAATTTATCAAACGCTTTCTTATTTAATGATTCTGATCCTATTGCAAAAAATAGTTTGCTAGCAACGCTGGCATCACAACGTCTAAAAGCCAATCCCGGCGCCTACTCTGTATATTGTAATGATGGATTTACACTGGCGGAGTTGATTGTTGAGAAGGTTAGCGGAATGGATTTTACTACATTCATTCATCACAATTTTACAGGTCCGTTAGGACTTGAGCATACGAAGACGCCAGTAGATTCTGTGGATTCTAGCCAGCTGGCAAGTGTCTACAATGCTACCTACCCAGCCGCTTTACCCAAAGAGACGATCAACGTGATTGGAACAGGGGGCATCTATTCCACGGCTGAAGATTTGGTGCGCTTTGCGACTATTTTTACTAGAGGATCGAATGGGATTCTGTCAGAAAAATCAGTAAAAGCGATGGAGCAAGAGGAATACAAGCGTGGAATGTGGCCTAAAGGAATCGATAATTCCTTTGCTTATGGATTAGGTTGGGACAGTGTGAACTTATATCCTTTTAATCAGTACGATATCAAGGCTTTGACGAAGGGGGGAGATACAGTTCTGTATCATACTTCACTTGTCGTGTTGCCCGAACAGCGGATGGCTGTGGCTGTGGTATCTTCTGGCGGGGCGAGTACAACCGATCAGATGCTTGCTAACGAAATTTTGCTAAGTGCACTACACGAAAAGGGAGTTATCAAGGAGCTGAAACCTACACCTACATTTAAAGCTTCGAACAAAGAGGCTATGCCGCAGGAATTGCTGGATTATGCTGGCGTCTATGGTGATTCTACACAACTGATGAAGCTAGAGATTAGTAAAGCAGGGGAATTGAGTATATCTTCGATTATGGCACCTACGTTACCAGCTCAGAAATTTTCATATCATATGAACGGTGAATTCTTAGATGCAGAAGGCACTAGTAAAGTTAGCTTTGTGAAGGAGAGTAACGGTCGTATCTATCTTTGGACTCAAGGGTACGGAATCATTCCAGGGCTTGGTGAGACTGCCCTTTCTCAATATGTAGCTGAAAAGCTAGAGGCGAATTCTTTATCCAATGAGGTCTTGTCAGCTTGGCAGCAGCGTCAAGGGAAATTGTATTTTGATGTCAGCGAGAAGTATAGCTCACAATATTACATGAGTATGCCAATAGCTGGAATCGCTATGTTTCCTGATGCGCCAGGTTATATGGGCTCGAACAAAATAACTGGACCGGATAAAGCGGAAATGACCGTGCAAATTCCATCATTAGGTGGGCGCGATCTTTCGGATATTATATTTGAGACGAAAAATGGTGTGGAGTATTTAAAGGTTGGCAATCAATTGTTTATACCACAGGATGCCATTAAACCTATCTATGCAGGCCCGCAATCATTGGTAACCATCCAAGCAGATGGATATGCGAGATGGTATGAAGTACCTGAAACAGCATCAGGTAAGTTGATGACAGTAGAACTACCATCTAAAGGTTCTTTTGCTGTTTATGATGAGAATGGTGTGTGTGTAAATTTCTCTACTGTCAGTGGTCTTACGCAAGTTAAACTTCCGAGTAACGGGAAAATTGTATTTGTAAGCGATGTGGGTGCGAAGTTTGAATTGACAATCAAGGAGTAATAAACGATTCAATATATATTTTAAAAAAAGAATCCGGTTATCAAGATAATTTGTCTTGGTAACCGGATTTTTTAATTGTGATTCTATTTTCCCTATTTGAAATTCTTTGAAAATTCTCTTATTTTATCTACAAAAATACCTTTAAGTTGATCCGTACCTTCCTTGGGTGCCTTATAGGCCTTATAACCGCCAAAGGATTCGATACAAATCGCAGCTTTTTTTAGATCATCCGGAAAATTTTTCTCGATTAACTCTTCGGTTGTCTTTGGTTTCTCGTTACAAATATAGTAGCCCATCTTCTTATTTAGTAACTCATCCTTATTTTTTTTGATAAAATCACGAATCGCTTTATATATTTTCTCATCTCTTACACCAGCGCCTAAAATAATGCTATCAAATTCCTCAATGCTTGGCTTCTCTAATTCAATATTACAAATCCTACTATGAGGAAGCTCTTCTGATAATACTTTTGCACATTGTTCTGTTGCTCCAGATTTTGTAGCGTAAAGAATGAGTACTGCCATTGTGGTTCCTCTTTTCAGTTTAGATTATTCAGGTTCCAAAAGACTCTCGCAATTCAATTATCTTGATTATCGAAATATAATACATACTATCGAATAGGCGGATCCTTTGTCAAGTTAACGATAAGTTGTCAATGTTAAATTAAATATCCTTATTATGGTATCATGGGAAGTGAAAATTAGAAGGAGTGCAACGGGAGTGATCATTCCATTTTTAGTAATAATTCCTTCTTTTTCTCACCTATTTCTAAGAATATGGATTGTTGGTCCGTACAAAGAAAAACTTTCTGACGACGGTAATGAGTATAATCATTGCACTAGGATTTCAGTCATTTATTGATTGGAAATTTTTAAAAAACATACGAAACAACATATCGTTTCACTGATTGTGCTAGTCCTGGGTATGGTTTTAGTTTATTTCCTTTTCTAATAGTTTGAACCATAAAGCCTAATCCCCTGTCATTGCAGATAGCCGAACTGGCATGATATTTCTTTTGCCGCCTTTACGAGCTTATTGGTGTAGAAGATAACTCGCTTCACATCCAAACGTTGAGCCGGGCCCATTAAAGTAATGGCGGATATCACCTGACCTGTTAAGTCCCGAATCCCATCTGTTCAAGGCTTAGGTCAAATGAGCGAAATGATACTGAATATGTATTTGCAAAATAATGCAGAGCCATCGAATCCTTATTTCTCGCCCTTATTGGCAGAAGATTTAAGCGGTATGCCAGAAACATTGATTGTTGTAGCGGAGTTTGATTACCTAAGCCTCGAGTGTGAAGCATACGCTCGTAAATTCACTCGTTCAGGTGTTGCAACCAAGCTGATTCAATATTCATATAAGTAATAAAGAGTGGAGCGGGTCGGCACCCTCACCGTTTAGGTGATGGAATGTCGACCCGCTTTATTTATTGATCACTTTTTCACATGCAAGGAGGGTTAAAATCCACCCTAGTTTTAGTTATTATTCGCCTATCCGAATCCATAAAAGGAGCTTTATAATTTAAAATGAAAGCGTTTTCCAAAAGGGTTATAAAGGGGTGGTGGAAATGACGACTAAAGGGACAAAACGTTTTATATGGGGATTTCTAATGCTATGGGTGGTGTTCATGGCAATATTTACTTTTTATGATTTGAATCTATCCAAAGCGCTGTACAACGAACATGAATCTCAGTTTGGTTGGTTTTTTGAGGCATTTGGAGAGCATCCAGCTTTCTTTGTGTTATTCGCAGCGAGCAGTATTCTTTTTAGTACGGTTAGAAACGAGCGGTTAGTGAAGAAGATTGTGGTCCGTTTGGTATCTGGATTATTCATCCTTCTTAGTGGATTTAGTATCATATCCATCGCTCTAATGCGTGGGTATGGGCTGGCTGGGAACAATGTTATGCTCATCAGTATAGCTATAGCAGTACTGATTGCAACGTTGTCGCAATGGCTATTGAATCGTATAGCTGTTCAAACGCTAAGCCAGTATAACCGTGCTGCTTGGGCAGCCATCGTGATCGTATTTGCGGAGATCCTCCTTGTAAATGTCCTCAAAATCTTTTGGGGAAGAATGCGTTTTCGAAATATGGAGGGCGACTATTCAATGTTTACTAGCTGGTTCCTCCCACAAGGGATTCAAGAGAACGGCGTCACATCCGAAGCTTACAAGTCATTTCCTTCGGGTCATTCTGCCAATGGCTGGACCATGATGCTGTGGATGCTGTTCATGCCTTTCGCTAGTAAATGGCGCAATATCATGCTTGTCTGTGCGGTAGTATGGGGAATCTGCACCTCGACTAGCCGCGTCATTATGGGAGATCATTTTGCAACGGATGTATTGTTTGGTGCTTTTATCACGATCACATGTATGCTGCTATTCTGTAAGCTCTTTAAGGTTGATTTGTATCCTGATCTTCATAATGACTCGTCCGTTCAGCTAAAAGATATAAATGCCCCCTATTTTCGTTAAAATACGGACAGTTTATTCAGTACAATGCATTGAGAAAACGCTAACAAAATAGGACGCGGGGAGATGGTAGTATGAATGAAAATCAAATGCCATGGAGAGAGCGAATTAGTTATGGTCTAGGTGATACCGCGTCAAATCTGATTTTCCAGATGACAACACTTTATCTCATGTACTTCTATACGGATGTATTTGGTCTGAACCCAGGTGCAGTAGCTGTTGTATTTCTTGTTGCACGCGTAATCGATGCGATCGTCGAGCCGTTCATTGGTGTTATGATTGACCGCACTCAAACGAAGTGGGGGAAATGCAGACCGTATTTCCTTTGGCTTGCTGTTCCTTTCAGCTTGACTGCTGTACTTATGTTTTTAACGCCGGATTTTGGTGATACAGGCAAACTTGTATACGCATACATTTCGTACACAGTGCTCGGTATTATGTATTCCGGTATTAATCTACCACTGTCTGCGATCCTGCCAAGTCTGACTAGTAATTCTAATGAACGTACAGTGATCAATACAGTTCGCATGGTGTTCGCCGTGATTGGGGTAGTTACAGTTAGTGCTGGAACGATGCCGCTTGTGAAAGCTTTTGGTGGAGGTGATCAAGCAAAGGGTTTTCTGGTCACCATGATATTGTTCTCAAGCATTGCACTGCTGCTGTTTCTTAACATGTTTGCGAATACTAAAGAACGCGTAAAAGCCATTGATGAAAAGCCGCTTCCAATGCGAGAAGGTGTTAAAGCGCTCAAAGGCAATGTACCTTGGTTGATCATGCTTCTGATGAGCTTGTTCCTGTGGATCACAACATCAATACAAGGACAGACCAGTATTTATTACATGACCTATTATATGAAAAAGCCTGAACTCATTCCTATTGTGAATTCGATGCAATTATTAATGATATTTTCGATGGTGATCGCCCCTTTTATTGTGAAAAAAATCGGGAAAAGGAACACAATTATTATAGGATCAGTGGTTTCTATTATTGGCTACCTTATCGCCATTACTGGGGGAAATGCCCTCTCTGTTCCAGTGCTTTTGACAGGGCTACTTATAAGCGGGCTTGGTATGGGAGTAGGGGCAGGTCTGATTTTTGCAATGATGGCCGACACGGTTGATTATGGGGAGTGGAAATCAGGTGTTCGGGCACAAGGTCTACTTTATTCAGCTGCTAGCTTTGGGGTTAAGGTGGGAATGGGACTCGGCGGAGCGCTTGGTGGGGTGATATTGTCGATGGGTGGTTATGTAGCTAATTCCACGGCGCAGTCAGATTCCGCATTAGCCGCGATTTCATTTAACTATTTATGGGCACCGATTATTGGCCAAATCATTATGATTACTCTGCTGTTGTTCTATCGTCTTGACAAGGATCAGCCGGTTATGATGCGTGAACTCGAGGAACGTCGCAATCTTTCTGTTGGTATGTAGAGAAACTAGACAATTATAAGGAGTGAATTGATCGTGGTACTAAATATTCAAGAACTTATTGCACAAATGACTTTAGAGGAAAAAGCAGGCATGTGCTCAGGACTAGATTTCTGGCAGACCAAAGCCGTCGAACGGCTAGGTATTCCATCCATTATGATGACTGATGGTCCACATGGTCTGCGTAAGCAAAAAGCCGGGAATGATCATTTGGGTATATTTGATAGTGTTCCTTCTACATGTTTTCCGGCGGGAGCTGGAATGGCTTGCTCCTGGGATCGGGAGCTAATCAAGCAGGTAGGCGCAGCAATTGGGGAAGAATGTCAGGCTGAAGATGTCTCTATTTTACTTGGGCCTGGAGTCAATATTAAGCGTTCACCTCTATGCGGTCGTAATTTTGAGTATTTCTCGGAGGATCCATATTTATCTTCTGAGATGGCTGTGGGCCATATTGAAGGTGTACAAAGCCAAGGTGTAGGGACTTCACTAAAACACTTTGCTGCAAATAACCAAGAACATCGACGTATGTCCACTGATGCGATTGTGGATGAACGTACACTAAGAGAAATCTACTTGGCGAGCTTCGAGAGCGTGGTAAAAAAGGCGCAACCATGGACTGTAATGTGCTCTTATAATCAGGTGAACGGTGAGTATGCTTCAGAGAATTCATATTTACTCACAGATATTTTAAAAGAAGAGTGGGGTCATGAAGGGTTCGTAGTTTCTGACTGGGGTGCGGTTAATGAGCGGACTAAAGGCTTAGCTGCAGGCTTGGAGCTGGAAATGCCGTCAAGTAATGGCGCTGGTGATCAGAAGATTATCGATGCCGTACGTAGTGGAACATTGTCAGAAGAAGCACTAGATCGTGCGGTTGGTCGCTTGCTTTCTATTATTTTCAAAGCTGTAGAGAATAACAAAGAAAATGCTTCCTATGATATAGAGGTACATCACCAATTAGCTAGAGTTGCTGCCAGAGAGAGTATGGTGCTTCTCAAAAACGAGGGTGGATTGCTTCCTCTGAAGCGTGAAGGCTCCTATGCAGTGATTGGTGATTTTGCCCGTAATCCACGATATCAAGGCGGCGGAAGCTCACATATTAAGCCTACTCGGCTGGATGAGATATATAACAGCATCCAAGAAGAAGCGGGATTAGCTACGAAGTTGACCTATTCACAGGGTTTCGTTTCTGATAGCGATGAGCCGAGTATTGAGCTTATTGAGCAAGCCGTAGAAGCCGCTTCGCAAGCGGATACGGCGATTGTGTTCGTCGGATTGCCAGAGCGCTATGAATCTGAAGGTTATGACCGGACTCATCTTCGTATTCCAGAGAGTCAGATTCGCTTGATCGAGGCAGTGGCGGAAGTTCAGCCTAATGTTGTTGTAGTGCTGAGCAACGGATCGCCCATTGAAATGCCATGGCTTGATAGCGTAAAGGCTGTGCTCGAGGGCTACCTTGGAGGGCAAGCGCTCGGCGGTGCCATTTCCGATCTGTTATTCGGAAATGTGAGCCCATCAGGTAAGCTGGCAGAGACATTCCCTATGCGGCTAGAACATAATCCTTCCTTCTTAAACTTCCCCGGCGAAGGAGATACCGTTGAATACAAGGAAGGACTGTTTGTAGGATATCGTTACTACGATGCTAAGCGGATTATACCTTTATTCCCGTTTGGATATGGTCTCAGCTACACAACATTTGCATACTCCGATCTTTCAGTGAGCGCTCACAGTTTGAAAGATACCGACACGCTGCAATTAAGTGTGAAGGTCACGAATACTGGAACTATGCAGGGCAAAGAAATCGTGCAGCTTTATGTCAAAGACGTACTCAGTAATGTGGTGCGGCCAGACAAGGAATTAAAGGGCTTCGCGAAGGTGGATCTGCTACCTGGGGAATCGAAGCTGGTGAGCTTTACGCTTGATAGCAGAGCGTTTGCTTATTACAACGTGGAGTTGAAAGACTGGCATGTGGAAACCGGTGAATTTGAGATTTTGGTGGGACCTTCCTCTCAAGAGATCGTATTTGCTGAGCGTGTGGTTGTTGAATCGACAGTAATCTTATCTAAAACCTATACCAGAAATTCAACATTAGGTGATCTTATGGGAGATCCACAGGGTGCTGCTATTATTCAATCCATGATGGCGCAAGCTGGTGGGATGATGTCCATGATGCAGGATGGTTCGGATATGATGATGGCAATGATGCGCTACATGCCTCTTCGTGCACTGGTTGCGTTCAGTCAAGGTGCTATGTCGGAGCAAGGGTTGGATGAGCTGATTAAACACTTGAATTCCAATAAATAAATCTGGGAGAGTGAGGTTTGAGAAATGGTAGATTTGAAAGCAAAGCCTTTTCATCTAGATGATGAGGGGATTAAGTGGGTAGAACAAACCTTAGCATCTCTGAATTTGGCGGGAAAGGTCGGGCAGCTGTTTTGCCCGATCGGGTTCACCGATGATAAGGCGCAGCTTGCACTTTTGACACAAGGTATTAAAATTGGTGGGATTATGTTCCGTCCCGGACCCGGAGAGATGGTGCAAGAAACACATCGCTACTTGCAGGATACATCCGATATTCCTCTTTTAATTGCAGCTAATCTTGAAGCGGGAGGTAATGGCTCTGCTGCAGAGGGTACTTTCTTCGGCAAGCAGCTGCAGGTGGCGGCGACGGATAATACTGAAATGGCTCGTAAACTTGGTATCATTGCTGCGCGGGAAGGTGGAGCTGTAGGTTGTAACTGGGCTTTCGCACCCATTCTCGATATCGACTATAATTTCCGTAACCCGATAACCAACGTTAGAACATTCGGTTCTGATCCACAGAGAGTAGCTCGCATGAGCAAGGCGTACACCGAAGCGATTCAAGAGCATGGCATGGCCGTATCTATTAAACACTTCCCTGGAGATGGCGTTGACGAAAGGGATCAGCATATATTGACCTCTATTAACTCACTTTCAGTGGAAGAGTGGGATGCTACCTTTGGAAAGGTATATGCGGATTGTATAGAAGCTGGCGCACATACGGTTATGGTAGGGCACATCGCTCATCCCGCCTATTCCAGAGAATTGCGTCCGGGGATTACTGATTTGGAGATTATGCCTGCAACGTTAGCACCTGAGCTTTTAAATGATTTGTTACGTAACAAGCTCGGATTTAATGGATTGATTACTACAGATGCTACACTAATGGCAGGGTTCACGATGGCAATGAAGCGGGAGCTTGCGGTTCCGACATCCATAGCTGCGGGTTGTGACATGTTCCTCTTTAACAAGAGTTTAGAAGAAGACTTTGCCTATATGATGAAAGGAATTGAAAATGGTATTCTGACGGTGGAGCGCGTGAATGAAGCAGTTACACGTATCCTTGGGGTGAAAGCCGCGCTGGGACTTCATAAAAAGAAACAACAAGGCACACTTGTTCCAGAAAAAGATGCACTTGCAGTTCTTGGCTGCGAAGAGCATGTGCGTTGGGCCCAAGAATGTGCGGATGAGTCAGTTACATTAGTGAAGGATACACAGGAGATGCTCCCGATTAGTAAGGAACGTTACAAACGTCTACTGGTGTTCACACTAGGGGGCGAGGAAGGTTTATTCGGAGGGGCAGATATTGCACCTTACTTCATTTCCAAGCTAGAAGAGGAAGGTTTCGAGGTAACGATATTCAATAAGAATGAAGTTGATTTCGCTGCCATGTTCGGAGGTGTGAAGGCGTTAACGGATCATTACGATGCTGCGGTCTATATCTCAAATTTGGAGACTCATAGTAATCAAACGGTTGTACGGATTAATTGGGCGCCTCCATTTGGGTCTGACATGCCATGGTTTATTCAGGAACTGCCAACGATGTTTATTTCTGTGGCGAATCCATATCATTTGATCGATGTACCCCGTATACCGACGTTCATTAATGCGTATTCACCAAGTAATTATGTGGTAGATGCACTTATCGAGAAGCTTGTGGGGCGTTCCTCCTTTAAAGGAGTTAATCCTGTTGACCCGTTTTGTGGTTATAGCGATACACGTCTGTAAACAAAAATGGATAGAGATGGTGGATAGTATCAAGCGATTGAATAGGATAGTTCTATTCAATCGCTTTTTTTATAATATAATAGGACATAAGACATATATTGAAAGAGTGAGGGGAGGGTCCTAGTTGCAAAGCTACACTTACGAAAATATTGAGATGGACGATCATCTTCCGGTCCACTTGTTTTTGCATAGTACCCATCAGGTTCCGAATCATTGGCATGACAGCATAGAGATATTATTCGTGCTCAAAGGGAAACTCGAGCTTTTCACGAAAGATAGATATACAGAGTTAAATGAAGAAGATTTGTTCTTGATTAATGCCAACGAGATTCATGCCATCAAAGCTGAAGAGAATAACTTGGTTCTAGCATTACAAATTCCAATTTCATATCTTGTTCAGATTGAACCTCAGATCGAAAGGATGTCATTCGAATGTAATTCAGCAGCCTCTAGTCAAGAAGTGAAATCTATGTTTGATGAGCTTCGAACGTTGCTGGCCGAGATGATGTCGCTTCACATTAAGCGTCTAGAAGGGTACACGTTTCGTATTCAGTCATGTCTTCTTAATTTGACCTATTTACTCATGCAAGGATTTCGTGCGCAAGACCATAGCCCGGAGAAGCATGATGATAAGCATCGTGAACGGCTATTGCGAATTACCTCTTATGTGAAAGAGAACTACAATAACGCGATCAATATCCAGCAGTTGGCCCTTCAGGAGTATTTGACGGTTCCGTATTTGTCGCGGTTTTTCAAAGAGTATATGGGTACTTCCTTTACAAAATATGTGAACGCGGTACGTATGGACAAAGCGGTAAAAGATTTAACGCTTACCAATTTATCCATTACACAGATCGCTCATGATCATGGGTTTCCGAACCTAAAATCATTTAATGCGGTTTTCAAAGAATTTTACAGGCAGACACCTGGTGAATACCGGAAGACAGTCTTGGACGGACGTAGTGCGGTTCAGAAAAACAGTGTGGCTCAGTTTAATTATTTTGACATGAATCCCTCACAGGCGTTTGAATCGCTGTTCAAATATTTGCCTAACAAAACTGTATCAGCGGCATCAAATTTACCTGTTCCCCTTCATTTACATAAGCAGGCCCATAAGATTTCGATAGAGTCTAACCAAGGCAGGGAGCTTGCTCATACTTGGAAGAAGCTAATGACGGTGGGAAAGGCCAAAGAAGTATTGTTTGCAGAGGTACAAAGACATATCAAGCAGTTACAGCAGGAAATAGGGTTTCAGTATATCCGTTTTCACGGTATTTTTGATGATGAAATGATGATTTATGGAGAGAATGAGCGGGGAGAAGTCAGTTTAAACTTTGCTTATAGCGACTCTTTATTTGATTTTTTGCTAGCCTCAGGACTTAAGCCGTTTCTGGAGCTTTCCTTTTTACCACGACAGCTCGCGGGAGAGGGAGCCACTTCCGTTTTTTATAAAAAGAGTTTGGTAGGCAGTCCTAAGGACCTCGGCAAGTGGAACCAGATGATTCATCAGTTTATTAAGCATTACATTCAAAGATATGGCATTCATGAGGTACGGCAGTGGTATTTCGAGGTATGGAACGAACCGGATATCCATATTTTTTGGCCAGATACTTATGAAGCTTACTGTGAGTTGTTCATTACCACATTCCAAACCGTTAAATCCATAGATCCTGAGCTACGCGTAGGTGGACCTGGTATCTTATCCCTTACGTTGTTGCAGTCAGATTGGTTGACACGGTTTCTGCATGATGTGTGCAGACGGGGCGTAAAGCCTGATTTTATTTCCTTTCACAGTTACCCATATGATGAATCGCTAAGATCATCCAATGTGAGTCAGATGGATTATGAAACGAATCCGGATATAGTGTTTCAGAATATAGAGCTTTCAGCGGATACAGAATATTTATCGCTAGTCATTACTAAATTGAAAGAAATCGTATCTGGAGCAAGAGGAGAGTATGCTCCTGAACTGCATATGACAGAATGGAATGCCACTGGATCTCACCGAGATTTAGTAAATGATACATGCTTTAAAGCGGCTTATATCGTGAAAAATGTATTGGAAAATATGGACGGTCTCCATAGTTTGGGTTATTGGACAGCGACCGATCTGCTCGAAGAGTTCAAAATGTCGTCAGAGATGTTTCATGGAGGTCTGGGGCTGATGACATATAACGGTATACCGAAGCCAGCCTTCTACGCGTTTAAGCTGCTAGGAAAATTAGGCCGCCAATTTATTAATCAAGGAAAAGGATATTACATTACTAGCAGTGATATGGGCCTGCAGGTGTTGATGTATGCTTATGCGCATATCGATTCATTATACCGGAAAGGGGATGCCTCGCTCATTAGCCGCACGAATAGATACGATGTGTTTGAAGATGATGGAGACATAGAGTTGGCATTGGAACTAACTGATCTTCACCCAGGATCGTATACGCTCAAAAAACACACGATCAACAGACAAAATGGAAGCGTTCTCGACTTGTGGGTACGAATGGGGGCGCCTCACCCTATAGATGCTGACACCTTAGATTATTTGAAGCAAGCGAGCTGCCCGCAATTGACCTTTGAACAAGTCGAAATAACGAGCACCTATACGTTAGTTAGTAAGTTGTCTCCACATGAGGTGCAGTTGGTGGAATTGATGCGCTTATGATGGGGTTACTTACAACTGGACAGAATCCAGGATTTGTTAAACATAGCTGCTCGGAGTACTGCGGTTGAAGCTTGGAGAGCTCTGTGAAATAATTGCTGATCATATGATTACCACTTGCAGATCCATTCTGGAAAGACAGTGATAGAAAGGTGTGGACATGACTGTAATAGTACTTCGTTTCCCGTTTAGGTAGCTTAAAAACATGTGGAGGCGCGTAGGTAACAACGTCAAAGAGATTGGCATAACGGTAACTCTTCCGGACATATCGTTTAAAAGCATTAATGAAGTCCGGATCGCCTACACGTGGGGAACCATAAGTGAACAGGTTAGGTGAGGTGTGAGAGGTGTTGGCCGCAATATCAATAGCACATAAAGTAGCGAGTGCTCCACCGAGGCTGTGACCCGTAATGTATAAGGTCTTATCGGGAGATAGCTTAGAGATTGTAGAGATAATCCCATCACGAGCTGAGGAATAGATAGCAGTGAAGCCGCGATGGGTAAGGCTTTCTTCTTTAATATATTTGAATCTCTCTTGTGAGGCCATAATATTGGACATCCAATCGGTCGTCGAGCTAGTTCCCCGGAAGGCAATAATAATCTCTTGTGGAGATTCCAGAATAAATCCGAAACGTTCCCATACATCGCTGAAGGACCTCGCTTCAATCGTATCCACGATTTGATAATCTAAAGGAACAACGAACGAGCCGTCTGTATTTGTAAACTGTGCATAGGTCTGTCCGCAGATTGCAGCTAGAAAGATAGCCCTTTGCTCTTGATCATTTCTGGTACCCACGTGCATCCCGCCCTTCTTCCTAAACTATATTAGGGGGATGAGGGAGAGATTCCTGTATCATTGTATTAGAATTGGTAATTCAGTTGATTTTATTGAATATTTTGGTCTTCGCAATTACAATACAAACGTAAGCGTTTTCAAATTTGGTTTTCTTCTGGCACAAATCCTCGTATACAGCCTTCCACTTTTCTAGATTGTACACTGTTGAATAGTTACTTCAAATTAGCTGTTGTTGTGGTATGTCAAAGGAGATGCTCCTTTTTTGTAATAAGAACCGGTAAATTCAGGCAGTCTGAAAGAAACTTGGCTTGCGACAAGGAAACTCATACAGTACACTTTCTTTAGCTAGTACAAACCTAAGATAACTTGGGAAAAGAACTTTGAAAAAGGAAGTGTTAAACAATGAATCTAGAAATGGTCATGCAGGAGCTTGAAGCGCTCGGCAAGGAACGAACCAAGAAAATATATATGTCCAATGGAGCAAAGGAACCGCTTTATGGTGTGGCTACCGGAGCTATGAAGCCAATCTTCAAGAAAACCAAAATAAATCAGCCTCTAGCTGAGCAGCTTTACACGACAGGGAACTACGACGCGATGTATTTTGCCGGAATTATTGCTGATCCCAATGCAATGACGGAAGCGGATTATGATCGATGGATGGATGCGGCTTATTTTTATATGCTGTCCGACTTTGTTGTTGCAGTAACCTTGGCAGAAGCGGATATTGCACAAGAAGTTGCCGATAAATGGATCGCGAGCGGTGAAGAGCTAAGAATGTCAGCGGGCTGGAGCTGTTACTGCTGGCTGCTTGGCAGTCGGCCGGACGTTGAATTTTCCGAAAGCAAACTTGCGAGTATGCTTGAGATGTTGGAAAATACGATTCATGATTCTCCAGAACGTACTCAATATTCAATGAACAATTTTTTATACACAGTGGCCGTATCTTATTCACCTCTTCATGATAAGGCAAGTGAGACCGCAAGGACTGTAGGCCCGGTTGAAGTCAATAAGGATAAGGCAAAAAGCAAATTTATTCACGCTTACGAAAATATTCTAAAGGCAGTCGACAAAGGACGGGTTGGTTTTAAACGCAAACATGTAAGATGTTGATCTATAACAAGCTACCAGACAAGAAAAGCATTCCCTGAAACTTCATTTTGAGATACTATATAGAAATGACTCCGAGATGGAGAGAGAAGGGGGAAATGCATACATGAGCAACTTATTGGAAATCTTACACAAGGAAGTCGTACCGGCAGAAGGCTGTACGGAGCCGATTGCAGTTGCGTATGCTGTCTCCTTGGCGGCAGAGCTTCTAGAGGAAGAAATTACGGGGATTCAGCTGCATCTCAGCGGTAATATTATCAAGAATGCAATGGGAGTGGGCATTCCCGGGACAGGTCAGACAGGGCTACCTATCGCAGCAGCACTTGGAGCGGTGGTCGGCCGCTCTCACAAGGAACTAGAAATTCTATCAGGATTGACTCCGAATGAGCTGAAGATGGCTAATGACCTGCTTGATCGAAAACTGCTAAAAGTGGAGATAAAGGACACTCCTGAGAAATTATATATTGAAGCCCATGTGAAGACAGAAAACCATACGGCGACTGCCATCCTTGCTAAGGAGCACACTTATATAGAATATCTGGCTTTGGACGGNNCTAAAGCCGACTGTGGTAAGCCTGGTCTTTCCGATACTGAAGCCTATGAAGGCTCTGTTGACCGGATTTTCGAGTTTATAAGTACTGCTCCTTTTTCAGACCTTAGCTTCCTATTGGAAGGCGCTCGGATGAATAAAGCGATCTCCGATGAGGGACTTCGTGGTGATTATGGCTTGCAGGTAGGTAAGAAGATGAACCAGCAATCTGCTGTGAATCTGTTCGGTAATGATGTAGCGAACAGAATTATCGCAGCCACGGCTGCGGCTTCAGATGCTCGAATGGATGGTAGCGCAATGCCTGTGATGACAACAGCGGGTAGCGGCAATCAGGGCATCGCCTGTACACTGCCCGTTATATCTCTGGCGGAATTGCTCGGTAAGGATGAAGAGACGCTGGCTCGGGCGCTTGCACTTAGCAATCTGGTCACTGTGCATATCAAGCATTATATCGGGCGGTTGTCGCCTTTATGTGGTTCTGGGATTGCAGGTGGAGTAGGAGCGAATAGCGGGATCATTTATCTCATGGGCGGTAGTCTTGAGCAGATCAAGCATGGGATACAGAATACGATAGCTTCTTTGTCAGGCATGATCTGCGACGGTGCGAATTCAACCTGCGCGTTGAAGATTTCCACCTCTACCAATACGGCGATTCAGGCAGCTACACTGGCTATGAACAATATTGCTCCTACTACCAAAGATGGTGTTATTTTCGAAGAGGTGGAAGACACTATCCGCAACATGGAGCGACTGGTACAGGAAGGTCTGGCAGATACTGACAAGACTATTCTGAATATCATGCTCTCCAAAGGTGGAGTGAAGTAGCTTCCGAATTAGTTGAAGACAAGATAGGACATCATAATTTAAGACCGCCCGGTTCCCTGTACAAAATGGCAGGAGACCGGGCGGTTTTTGTAACTATTCGGTAAGGGCATATGTCTTCGCGAAGATTTGCATTAAATTTTAACATAATTTATTCTGAGATCATGAAGGCTTAGACTGATGGTATAACAAAGGAGATAATATGACGGAGAAGATAGATTTAGGATGGAACTTTGAGAACAGTTATGCTCATCTGCCGGAATCAATGTTTACACGAATCAAGCCAACTCCTGTGCGTAAGCCGGAATTGATTATTCTTAATGAACCATTGGCTACTACTCTAGGGTTGAATAGCACAGCTTTACATAGTAAGGATGGTGTTCAGATTCTTGCGGGTAATGAAGTTCCTGAAGGTACTGTGTCGCTTGCTCAAGCTTATGCTGGACATCAATTCGGACACTTTACCATGTTAGGAGACGGCCGAGCCGTGCTGCTGGGTGAACAGATCACTCTCCAAGGTGAGCGCTTTGACATCCAGCTTAAGGGCGCGGGAAGAACACCATATTCTCGTGGGGGTGATGGTCGAGCGGCACTTGGACCGATGCTGCGCGAATATATCATCAGTGAAGCCATGCATGGACTTGGTATTCTTACCACTCGCAGCTTGGCGGTGGTAACAACGGGTGATTCGATTATTCGGGAGACTGAGCAACCGGGTGCCATTTTGACGCGTGTGGCTGCCAGTCATCTACGGGTTGGAACCTTTCAATATGTTGCAGCATGGGGTACTGTGGAGGATCTCCGTACTCTGGCTGATTACACATTACAAAGACATTATCCGGAAGCTGATTCTGAGGAGAACCGTTATCTTTTCTTACTTCGGGA
>DJUJ01000216.1:14181-15950 GCA_002438345.1 Paenibacillus sp. UBA6285 | reverse complement strand
CGGAGAGTCTCCTGCCACTGCTGGATGAGGATCAGGAACAGGCGATCAAGCTTGCTGAAGAGGAGATTGCAGGTTTTAAAGAGCGGTCTTACCATCATTGGCTCACTGGAATGAGAGCGAAGCTCGGAATCTTCAACGAAGAGGTAGAGGATGTAGCGCTTATTGAAGACCTGCTAGAATTGATGCGAAAACATCGGGCGGATTATACCAATACTTTCCGTGCCTTAACCTTAGAGAAAATGGAAGATACTTCTCTATTTGGCACACCTGAATTTACTCAATGGAATAAGCTGTGGCAGGCTAGACTTAACAGACAGCAGCAATCTAAAGATGCTTCGCAAGAGCTAATGCGCAGTAACAATCCTGCGATTATTCCACGGAACCACCGTGTAGAAGAAGCGCTTGAAGCGGCGGTACAGCGGGAAGATTACGGTGTGATGGAAAGGTTGCTTAAAGCTCTTTCTAATCCTTACGCCTATTCCCCTGAACAAGATGAATACTCGTCAATTCCTGAGGAATCGACACGTCCATATCGAACCTTCTGCGGTACATGATTTGCGGATAATGATCTGAAGAATGGGGTGAATGAAGATATTTCATGCTTATGATGTTCTGGCTAACCAGTTGCTAGCTAATGCGAATGATCCAAGTTGGTATGTTCCTTTTGAGGTAGCCGTAAAAAACCTAAGCGAAGAAGAAGCTTTTTGGAAGGTAACAGAAGAAAGCAATAGTATTGCGGAGATTGTGCAGCATCTGCTCTACTGGAATGAAACTTGGCAAACAAGGTATAAAGAAAAGAGTGTCCATGCTGTTCCTTCAGTGGATAACAATAATACCTTTGTCGTTGCAGAAGGATTAACGTTCCAAGNNAAGGGCTTCAGCAACAGCTTTTAGAAGTTCTTCTACGTTGGCAGGACCTGATTACGAAAGAACAATTGGATGCCGATGTTCAAGAATTCCAAGGCAGTCAGTGGTGGGAAGTAATGGGCAATGTGACAACACATAACGCGTATCACGTGGGGCAAATTGTTTTTATTCGAAAGATACAAAAGAGTTGGGATCGCACAGTGAAGTGAAATTTAGAAGTGAATTGTCAAGAGTAAGAGCTTTCGGAAGACGTTAACGGATGCAATTCATCTGGCTAACGTCTTTTTTTAATAAATACATCAAAAAGAATATGATATCATTTCCAAAGGTAAATACTTATACTAACTTAGTGAAAACTATAAAATACTTGTAAATACTTATTTAGTGACTTATGATGACTTTAGGAGGTGGATTCATTATGTATCAAGAGGAGAGATTGTTAAAAATACTTGAATATTTGAAACAACACCAATCGATGAGTGTTCAAGAGATCTGTACGCAATTTGAAGTATCCAGAGATACCGCTCGTAGGGATATTGTTAGATTAGTACAAGAGGGTGTTGTGATCCGAACGCATGGAGGGGTATCGATGCCTGAGTTACAAAAAGAATTGTTATCTTATCAGGATCGATTGATCGATGAATCCGATAGTAAGCAGAGAATAGGAAGGATTGGGGCGGGGCTTATCCAAGATCATGAGACTGTGATTTTAGATGTTTCAACTACTGTACAGTTTGTTGCAGAACAAATAAGCGCTAAAGATATTACGGTGGTCACACACTCGATAGATAACGTAGGGATCTTGTCAAAACGGGAGGATCTGCAAATTTATGTTCTTGGTGGTTACTTGAATGTGAAAAACCGCTTGTTATATGGTCCTTCTATTATCGATAAACTTAGTG
>DJUJ01000216.1:13688-14171 GCA_002438345.1 Paenibacillus sp. UBA6285 | reverse complement strand
ATCCATATGAAGAAGATGTACGGGTGAAGAGAGAAATGGCCCGAAGATCAGATCAAGTCATCTTAGTGGCTGATCACACCAAATTTATTGGCAAATCATTTTTTCGGCTAGACTTTGTTTTCGTTGATATTTTAATTACCGATCGAGAACTCCCAAGTGAGATCAGAGAGGTTCTAGATCAGAAGAACATTACAGTTATTGAATGTCCAGAAGAAACTGAAGAGGTTAGAGAGCAAGACTGATAACGAATAGGAGGAGGATATTTATGTCTTATATTTTGCAAAATATACAAGTGGTGCTTCAGAATCGTATTGTTCCAGCGGCTAATGTGTGGATTTCTGAAGGGAAAATCATGAAGATAGATACAGAGGATTTTTCGATTCCAGAGGGACAATATGAACGGATGGATGGCGGTGGCCATTTGTTAGTACCCGGGATGATAGATGTTCATATTCATGGGGCCAATGGTTTTGATATGATGGA
>DJUJ01000216.1:13104-13673 GCA_002438345.1 Paenibacillus sp. UBA6285 | reverse complement strand
ATTCAAGAGGTCTCAAGTGCTTGTGCTTCATCTGGGTGTACCTCATTTCTAGCTACATCTGTGAGTTCTACGCTAGAAGATCTTTTAGAAATGATTCGTAGTGTCAAACGTGTGATAGGACATGAAGTGGGCGCAAAGATCGCAGGCATTCACTTAGATNNGAACCCGAAGCGAAAAGGAATGCAGAACGAAAAGTATTTGCGGCATCCCAACTTAGAGGAAATGAAGTTCATTTTTCAAGAAGCTGGTTCACTCATTAAGATGGTTACAATTGCTCCGGAGCTGCCGGGAGGGATGGAGCTTATTTCCTTTCTGAAAGAAAAGGGAGTTGTTATAGCGATCGCTCATTCGGATGCTACTTATGAGGAAGCTAAACAAGCCTTTGCCTCGGGGGCAAGTCATGTTACGCATTGTTTTAATGGCATGCGACCGATCCATCACCGAGATCCAGGGGTAATCGTGGCTGCTTTTGAAGAGAAGCATGTTAGTCTTCAAGCTATTGTAGACAATGTCCATCTGCATCCTGCTATTATTCGATTGATGCATAACCTGAAAGGACCGGAAGGACT
>DJUJ01000216.1:0-13098 GCA_002438345.1 Paenibacillus sp. UBA6285 | reverse complement strand
CTTAATTACAGATGCTTTGCAAGCCATGGGGTTGGGTGATGGAAATTATTTATTTGGAGGCCATCATGTTACAGTATCCGAGGGGATTGCGAGATTGGAGGATGGAACACTGGCTTCCAGTACAGTTACCATGAATGAAGCCTTACGTTATACTGTCGAGACCGGAATTCCCTTGATAGATGCCGTACAGATGGCTTCAACTACGCCGGCTAATATTCTTGGACTTCAACATAAGGGAGCAATAACATCTGGTTTTGATGCTGACCTGGTCCTCTTGGATGATGAATTTAAAGTGCGCTGGACAATGGTGGATGGTCAAATACTATAAATCACGATTTTAAAAAGGATACTTCAGCTCAAAGTAGCTGTGACCTGTATTCATGTGCGGTTATGCCAAATACACTCTTAAAATGCCGGTTCAAATGAGTTAGATCCACAAATTAAGAAAAATTGATAAGGTGATATTCCTGTATGTGACTTAAACTCTCTGATAAATTGATATTTGGAAAGCTCAAACTCTTTACAGAGATCGTCTAGTTTTAGTACATGTTCTAAACTGCAGTACATCATTTCCTTTGCTTTTTTGACAATCTTATTATTAGTTCTGCTCTCGGTAACTATTTCAGTATTAGATACTAGATGAACCAGAGTTAACAACAGCTCACTGTACAAGGACTCCTCTTTACCATTCTGGACGGCATGACTTAGTGCTAATATGCTCTGTACCAATTTGTCATCATATAGGATAGGAGAGGCGAAGCTATTCAGACCTGTACAGAACATGAGTTGGATCATTTGGGGGAATTGGGCAGCTTATACGTTGTGCCAAGCTATCAGGGTCAAGGGATTGGCTCGGCATTAATTAAGGAAATGATGAACTTTCTAAAAGAACATTCATATGGTTTGGCTATGTAATGTAAGTGAATATTTAGATTGAAACTCGTGAGTTGATCCAGAGAATTACACCCACTGAATGTGATAGTTCCATAAGTAACTTAACAGGCAGTATACTAGCAAAAAGACACTAACGAGAAACGAGGAGGTAGTGTCTTTTTGCTTTCTCAAAATATAAGAAAGTATAAGTTTCACACTATACATCATCCTTATATTTCTACGAAAACGATTGTCTTCTTTTAAGGACGAGAACGTCGTTTCTTCTTGTGGGTAATTTATAAAGCTTACGTTGTCCCTTAGTGGAATGTATTTAACTTTACATGTCATAATATTATATACGTTTTGTCGTATTTTCCTACTAATAAAGGGTTTTGTTATGTGATATTTTATTAGTAGATGTCAGAATAACATATATACAGGAGGCACAAGCAAATGACGATTAGAATAGGTAAGATTAGCTATTGGCATGTGCATGCTTGGGACTATACGAAGCAAGCTCAAGAGCATGAGGATACTGTATTGGTTGCTGTTTGGGATGAAGATACAGAGCGTGGGAAAAAAGCTGCCGAAAGCTTAAATGTTCCTTTTTTCGAATCACTGGATGACCTGCTTGCGCAAGAGGATATTGATGCCGTCATAGTGGATGCGCCAACCAACGTGCATAAAGATGTTATAGTGGCTGCTGCCAAAGCTGGCAAACATATTTTTACGGAAAAAGTGATTGCCCCAACGCATAAAGAAGTCGAAGAAATTATAAGCGCAGTTGAAGAGAATAAGGTGAAGTTAACAGTTTCCTTACCTCGTCTAAATGATGGATACACCTTATCGATTCAAGAAGTTCTATGTCAAGAACTGCTCGGAGAGATTACTTACGTTAGAGTTCGTTTATCCCATAATGGGGCTACGGAAAACTGGCTTCCCGATCATTTCTATAGCTTGGAACAATGTGGTGGCGGAGCTTTGATTGATCTGGGCTGTCATCCTATGTATTTGACGAAGCTTTTCTTAGGTCAAGATGTGACCGGTGTAAGTGCTAATTTTGGTTATGTAACGGGTAAGGAAGTAGAAGATAATGCAGTGGTGACGCTGTTTACGAATTCTGGAGCTATTGGTGTAGTGGAGGCTGGGTTTGTTAATAGTCATTCGCCGTTTACGATCGAGGTCCATGGAACCGAGGGAACGCTTCTTTACGGAACACCAGAGGATAAACTTCTTCTTAGAACGAACAAATCCGTTGATAAAGAGGAAGGTTGGAAAGAAGTAGTCTTGCATACTNNACAATGGGTTCATCACATTCAAAATAATACGCTCGCTACACAAAATATACAAATGGCTGTGGAGCTTACGAGATTAATGGAGGCGGCGAATCGCTCGGCTAAAGAAGGCTGTGTAATTCGGTTAGCTGATGCAAGTCTCCCAATCGGTTAGGAGGATTTAACGTTGAGTAACTTTCCCTATGAGATGATGTTTGAGAAGCAGGATATGCTTGAAAGATTGGATATTTCGATCCTGTGGGGACATTACGAGATTACAGTTCTTAGATTTCATTTGACATCCTTTCCACCGGGAAGAGTTATCGATTTCCATAATCATTCTGAATTCGAATTTCATTTTATTCCGCGAGGAAAGGGAGAAGTTATTCTTGGCGATCTGAGATATCCATTATCGGAGGGATTGTTCTATTTAACCGGACCGGGTGTCATGCATCGCCAAGAGGCGGATGCAGAGGAATCCATGGAAGAGCTGTGTCTACATGTCGACATAATAGAAAAGATCAGAGATGAAGTAGACCCTTGGGAGGTTGCGGAAGCCGAGACCTGTGTTGAGAAGCTAAGGCAATTACCATTGGTCCCAGCACAAGATTATCACAGAGCTATGAAGTGTTTTCTCGAAGCGTATGAAGCTTGTGATGGGAAGTTGACGGGTTATTATACTTCAATTAAGCATCTCGTAATCAGCATTTTATTAAAAGCAGTAAGAGCATATGATTCAGGCGGGATCCGAACAGAGGCGCCGGTTAGAGATATGTTAACTTATCGGTATCAATACGCGATACAATATATGGAAGCGAATTATTCAGGAACGGTTACCTTGGAGAATGTTGCAGAAAAGCTCAATATTAGTTCCAGGCAGTTGCAGCGAGTATTTAAGCAAGTAAATGCAGAACAATCTTTCAGTAGGGCTCTTGAGAACATTCGATTGCAAGCGGTCTGCCGCAAACTTGAAGAAAGTAACTTTCCGATCGAACAAATTGCTCAATCGGAAGGATTTACGAATGCGACGTATTTGCATATTGTTTTCCGCAAGCGGTTGGGCATGACTCCAGCGACTTATCGAAACAGCAAGCAAACTAATTAGAAGTGAGGGTAATGATATGAGTAAAGTCTTTCGCTTAGGAATTATTGGATGTGGTGGAATTGCGAATGGTAAGCATCTTCCAAGTTTGAGCAAGCAAAGTAAAGTAGAGATCGTTGCTTTTTGTGACATTATTAAAGAGCGGGCTATTGATGCGGCTGCGAAATATGGAAGTGCTGAAGCTATTGTCTATACGGATTATACAGAATTATTGAAAGATCATTCTATTGATATTATTCATGTGCTTACCCCTAATGACGCTCATGCAGAAATTTCAATTGCTGCCCTAGAAGCAGGAAAACACGTTATGTGCGAAAAACCAATGGCCAAGACAGCAGCAGATGCCAAGCGAATGGTTGAAGCGGCGAAACGTACAGGCAAGAAGCTAACGATAGGATATGACAATCGATACAGAGAAGACAGCTTATATTTGAAAAAAGCATGTGAGTCCGGGGAGCTTGGGCATATTTATTTTGCGAAAGCACATGCCATCAGACGGAGAGCTGTGCCGACATGGGGAGTTTTCCTTGATGAAGAGAAACAAGGGGGCGGGCCTCTGATCGATATCGGAACCCATGCACTTGATCTAACACTTTGGATGATGGATAACTATAAACCAAAAGTCGTATTGGGTACCAAATATCATGAGCTGTCTCAAAAAGAAGAGGCTGCGAATGCTTGGGGACCGTGGGATCCGAAGAAATTCACCGTTGAAGACTCAGCTTTTGGAATGATCGTGATGGAGAATGGTGCTACGATCATGCTGGAAGCGAGCTGGGCTCTCAATTCACTGGACGTACATGAAGCGAAGTGCAGCTTAAGCANNAGCTGGCGCCGATATGAAGGACGGTCTTAGAATAAACGGAGAGAAATTCAGCAAGTTGTACACCAATGAAATTGAACTTGGTGCAGGTGGAGTAGCCTACTATGAAGGAAAAGCAGAAAGTGCACCTGATATCGAATTAAGAAAATGGATCGAGGCCATCGAACAGGATAAGGACCCGGTTGTAACTCCTGAACAAGCTTATGTTGTTTCACAGATATTAGAAGCGATTTATGAATCTGCACAAACGGGTAAGGCTGTGTATTTGGATTAGATTGTTAGATTGAGCTAGGTAAATTCATAGTTATAAGAAGATAACCACCTTAAAGGGTGGTTATTTCTATTATTAGGTATGAATAAATCAAAGGAACTTTACAGAAACTTTATTCGATAACGTTACTATTTTGCCATTTCAGGAGGGGTAGTTATAAAACCATTTATCGTAATAGCAGCATTCTTACTTGTTACCGCTTGTTCGAGTAATGAGTCGGCAAACAAGGAAATAACTGCTAAACAAACAAAGAATGAAATGCATGCGCGTAATGTCACTACAACGTCAAACTTAACGCAAGCATCTTCCATTTCCACAACGGATGCAGGGAATTCAACGATTACGGCTAAACAAGCAGCACCTACTGGCGATTCGAATTGGCTAGATTGGCTCATAAGAAATAACGCACCAATAGGCTCAGGAGGTCAGGCTGGAGTTGCGCAACCATCGCCCAATCCGCAAATGACAGCCAATCCGCAACCGTCGCTCAATCCGCAGCAGCCCGCCAATCCTAAGGGGTCCGCTAATTCATCTCAATCCGTACAGCAAGTACTGAATCTGGTGAATAAAGAACGAACGAACGCAGGCTTGAANNAAGGATATGTATGACAATAATTATTTTGATCATCAGTCTCCGACTTATGGATCTCCGTTTGATATGATGAAGGCATTCGGGATTAGCTATCGCTCAGCAGGTGAAAACATCGCCAAAGGCCAGAAGAGCGCGGAGGAAGTAATGAACCAATGGATGAACAGTCCTGGTCATCGTGCCAACATCTTGAATAGTAGCTTCACTGAAATTGGAATAGCTACCTATAACACTGAATGGGTTCAAGAGTTTATTGGTTTGTGAGAACCATCTAACATCAAAGTTGATAAAAACTCATGTCAATCGACATGGGTTTTTATTTTTTTTAAATCATCCTATTTGTTACAAATATAATTGTTCTATCGCTCAAAATCCTTATGCTTTTTCCAGAAATGATTGATTAGCTTTCACTCTCGATAACCTTGACTTCGTAGAATTTAGTTCAGAGATAGACCACCAGTTATTCGATGCCCTGTCAACTCGATTCTGAAATACCTCTCTTGGCCATTGTATGGTAGTTATTATTTATAATTATTTGTTATGTAGTTAAATACTTCCATCTCATAGTATGATGAGAGTATTGTTTATTGCGATAACGAATACATGCTTATAGATGAAAATAAGGAGCTGAGAGTAATGACAGCAAAAACTATAGCGGAACAAATCCGCATTATTGAATATGATCCTTCCTACGCTGGAGCAGTCGCTGAGATGTGGAACCGCAGCAACGAAAGCTGGGGCGGCGGCACCAACCATAAAACAGAGGATATGGTGCGCAGAGAGATGGAGCTTTCGTCCAATCTTTATGATTTTCTCGCTGTCGATGGCCAGGAGGTAGTTGGCTTCTGCAGTTTCGCTCACTACCGTCATGACGAAGGTGCTTTGTATGTACCGCTATTGAATGTGCGACCCGATTATCACGGTTACAAGGTCGGTCGCAATTTGATTCTGAACGCCGTCCGTAAAACAGTCGAAGCGGGCTGGCCGCGACTCGATCTTTTTACTTGGGCAGGTAACACTAAGGCTGTGCCGATGTATAAGAAATGCGGATTCTTCTGGGAACAAAATGAAGATTACGTCCATCTAATGAACTTCATTCCAACCGTTCTGCAAACGGAAGCGCTTGCCCCTTATTTAGAGAAGCTAGATTGGTATGCAGAAAGTACTCGCGAACTCCCCATCCAGCCGGATGGTCGCCGGGAGCGTGGTTTTGACTTCTTTGATTACACTTGGCAAAAGGGAGAACTTTCCTTGCGGGCAGAATTTGAGAAGAGTGGCCGCGGGCTGACCGCCCTCGACACACCCGATTATGAAATATTTACTGAGATCGAAGATCACGATCTTGTATTCGGCTCCACCTATAAGATCCTCTACCACATCAAGAATCGCTCTGCATCTGAGCTTTCGATTGAGATCAAAGGCCAGAACGACAAGAATATCCGTTTTGGTCTGGTCGCTGCACCAACGCTCGCTCCAGGAGAAACGGTCATTGTGGAGGGAAATTTCGAGCTTGATCCTGTTCGGGAGGAGCAAAATGATAAGAAGACCCACCCTGTTGTTGTGAGCAAATGGCTCATCGGTGGCAAGCGTGCTGAGTTCCGCATGGGTGTTGCACCTAAATTTCCGGTCAAGATGAAGATAGAGCTGCCAACAAGGGAATTATATCCGGGCCTTCCGGCCGAAATTTATCTGAACGCGGAGAATAATTTTGCCTCGGAAGCGGAGTTCGCTTTTGACTTGCCTGAGGATGAATTCTTGGAATGGACAGATCGTACGGTACGCTTCACGGTTCCGGCTAAGAGTAAAGCCTCTGTCCGAGTCCCCTTCACTCTTCGGTCATACGGTCTTTATTCACGTGATGTTGAGGTAACGGCTATTCCATCTGGTAAGAAGGCCGTTTCCTTCACAAGCAAGTTGTCCATCTTAATGAAGGGAACGCATGGTCGCTATGGTGGAGAAAATGGGGATCAGTGGGTCGCCGTGAACGGTGCATTCTCCCTCCATATGGGCAAGATTGACAATACCATGTGGATTGAATATCCCGGCTCTAGCCACAACTTCTGGTGGACTTATCCGAAACTAGGCAAGCCGTTCGCAGAGGAATTCTCCAAGAAGCAGGCCAAAGAAGTGAATATCTATTCGGAAGGGGAGAGCCAGGTTCTAAGAGCCCTCTACGAGTCGGAAGAATTCCCGGGTCTGGAGATAACAACGGTAGCCAAGCTGTTCGCGAACGGAATCGCTGAGTTTCATCACGAGATCAGCAATACCAGCAGCAATGCGCTGGAAGAGAACATGTATGTGCTGACGAATTTCGGTTTCTTCGGCAAGCGGCTCATCCTCCCATACCAAGGCCATTACGTAGACATGGGAGAGGCTTACTCTGGCGATCCAAGTCGTTGGGATAGTGCCCAGATTACCGAGAACTGGCTGTTCTGCAAGGAAGAGAACGTCACATGTGGAATCTGCTGGGATCCTTCTCTGAAGCTGATTCGCCCAGAATACCCACTTGGGCTGGAGCATAATCTTGGCCGAATTTCCGTTGGAGATGTCGTACGGACAAAGGCGACTGTGGTTGCACTGAATACCTTTATCAACTGGTCGGATTTCCGCTCCTTCGCTAGAAAGCAAAAGAATCCGGTCGTACCTATGCTGGACGATCATCTAGAATTAACAATTGGCGGCGGAAATCCCTTTGCACCGGGGGAACTTCATGCAGAACTAATCGAACTTAAGATGACTCCGCTTGTTGGAAGCCTCGAACTGTATGTACAAGACGACGGCGGAGCGGAACGGAAGGCCTCTGACATTGAGTTGCTAAGGGAGCAGGATTTGCGCTCCGCGGGCTTTGAAATCTCTTCTGAGGAAAAGAAATCGCCTGGATACAGCGAATCCGGTGGGAAGATCCGGGTCGTCTATCGCGGAGAGGATCGCGTTCAGGAGCGGTCGGGGCTCTGGTACCCTCAGACGGAAACAACCGTAACTTGCGAGATGGAAGAAGGTCCTGCTGGGCCTATATACTCGATGAGCAACGGAGTTCTCTCCATAGCGGCTGCCCCTGAGTTCGGAAGCTTCGTGCATTCTTTGAAACACAAAGGAGAAGAATGGCTGGATAGCTCCTATCCAGAAGCGGTCCCACGTTCTTGGTGGAATCCTTGGCACGGAGGACTCGGTGTGGAAATTCTAGGAATGGGAGGATTCAGTCGGTTACAGGAGCCAAGAAACGCTGCCTCTGTGGAACGAGTTGATGTTCACGGCAACGTATGGAAGGGACTACGAATCACCACTTCCATCGAGAAGCAGGAAGCGAACCGTGGGATCACAATTAACCAGCATTACCTTATGCTTCCCGGCGTCCCTGTTCTCTGTGTGCTGCATTCGGTGACTAACGAAAGTGGATTGGCTCTGCCACATTACTCGCTATCGGAGGATAGTTACTTCAAGCCTTCGCCACTCTTATCCGAAGGATGGATGGAAGTCCCCGAGGAAGGCAAGTTCCTTCTTGGGAAAGCCGAAGCCCATCTTGATTCCAAGGGGATCATGCGAATCGGTTCGGCTACGCGTAGAGACATGCTGCATATTGTAAATAGTTATCCCAATCAGAGGGGTTCAGCGTATGTAAACAATCAGGTGTTTACTTACGGTGTTAATCATCACCTTCCGCTTCTGAATGGAGAAACCGCTTGGACACAGCCGAGCTTCCTAATCACGGGAGAGATAGTCCTAAATCCAGAGGATGTACAAGGCCTACTGAAGCTCACCTTTAATAGTCCTACTGACAACAAGGAGACCACAAATGCCAATTATTGATATTCACATTCATCTATCGGACATCGATAGCTTTCATCAAACAGCTAGAGAGCTGTCCAAAGTCGATTATACTGCAGCTGGGCTCAAGGCGGAGTTTGACAAGAATGACGTCGTTCTCGGCATTGGAATGGGGGTTACGGAGCAGACGAAGGGAACCTTTCCCGACTCCACTTCACCTAATCCGATGAGCCTTAACCTTGAAGATAGTGTTCCACCGTTCTTAATGGAATGCGTTGGCATTAATCCGAACATGCTCAGAGGGAAACAAGCCCTCGAGGAGCTAGACCGAATCGAAGCGCGGCTACAAGCTCCCGAGGTAGCGGGAATTAAGCTATATGCAGGGTACTATCACCATTTCGTCCATGACAAAATCTATTCACCGGTCTATGAGTTGGCTGCCAAGTACGGCGTACCCGTGGTCATTCATACTGGTGATACGTACTCGATGAACGGGTTGCTCAAATATTCGCATCCTCTTACCGTGGATGAATTAGCCTACCAGCAGCGAAGCGTGAACTTTATGATCTGCCACTTAGGTGATCCGTGGGTGATGGACGCTGCCGAAGTGGTGGCCAAGAATCNNCCAAATGTCTATGCCGACTTGTCTGGCCTCGTTGTAGGCGATCGGCCCCATTTCGAACGCTTCATGAACGAACCTCTGTTCATGGATCATTTTCGCCGGGCACTGGTGTATTCAGATCATTACGAGAAAATGTTGTTCGGAACCGATTGGCCGCTCGCGCCCATTGACCTGTATGCGGAATTCGTCCGTCGACTCGTGCCTGAGCAGCACCACGAGAAAGTATTTTACGAAAATGCCTTTGGGCTGTTTCCACGCATCAAGCAGCGGATTGCGGCGCTCTAAACGAGCGATAACAACGCAGCTAGAACGTAATGAAGCACAGATGAATAATGCATATGCAAACAAGCCATCCCTAAGATCGTGCGAAGGGATGGCTTGTTTTTATGAAAAGAATGGCTTTGCTAATTACTCTATTGGACTTGGGATGGTAAGTGGAGATTCAGGGCAGGAGAATCAGCTTCAGGCGTTCAAAATGGTTTTTGGAATTAATATTTTCATTTGTATAGGCGTTATTATAATGATGGTTAGCATAAATAGATGGAAATTTAAATCAACTTGATATAAAAAATGTGTGTGTAATCACAACTCAAGGTTTGGTGTTCTGTTACGTTGTGAGTAACGAAAGATTATCTAGATATGGAGGATAACGATATGTTTTGTTACCAATGTGAACAGACACCGACTGGCGGTTGCACCGTTGTTGGAGTATGTGGCAAAAATGAAACCATTGCGAGTTTGCAGGACACGATGATTTTTGCCTTAAAAGGAATTGCAGCTTATGCGACACATGCTAGGCAGCTAGGTTATAGCGATCCCGAGGTGGATCGTATCACCCATGAAGCCTTGTATATGACCTTGACCAATTCCAACTTTAATACGCAGGAGCATTTGGAGATGGCGATGAAGGTCGGAGATGCGGCGGTTCGCGTCATGGATCTGCTGGATCGTGCTCATACGGATCGCTTTGGGATTCCGCAACCAATCACAGTTAGCCAGAATAAAATAGAAGGTCAATGTATTGTGGTGACAGGGCATAATTTGTATGCACTGGAGGAATTGCTGCAGCAGACGGAAGGAACGGGCATCAATATTTATACCCATTCGGAAATGTTACCTGCCCATGGCTATCCGGCGCTCAAGAAGTATAAGCATTTGAAAGGCAACATCGGCAAAGCATGGTACGATCAACGCAGACTGTTCGAGCAGTTCCCCGGTGCGATACTTGCTACCACAAACTGTGTGATGCCGATTAAAGGCACTTACGCTGACCGCTTCTTCTCTTATGAAGTGGCGGGGCTGGAAGATGTAGCGAAAATCACGAACGATGATTTCTCCCCACTGATTAACCGTGCGTTGTCATTACCTGCAGCTGATGTAGAGTCAGATTTGGTACTTACGACAGGATACCATCATGAAACAGTAATCGGGCTGGCACCGGAGATCATTCAGGCAGTTAAAGACGGCCACATCCGCAGGTTCTTCGTCATTGCAGGCTGTGACGCGCCAGGTAAAGGTGGGAATTACTACCGTGAGTTGGCGACTTCCTTACCAAACGATACCGTCATTTTAACCACTTCTTGCGGGAAATTCCGCTTTAATGACGTAGATTATGGCACCGTTGGAAACACAGGCATTCCGCGTTATATTGACCTTGGGCAATGCAATAATTCTGGTTCTACGGTGAAGATTGCTTTGGCTCTGGCTGAAGCATTTGACTGTACGGTGAACGAGCTACCTGTCAGTATCGTGCTGTCTTGGTTTGAGCAAAAAGCAGTAGCCATTCTGCTGGGCTTGTTCAGTCTTGGCATTCAGGACATTCGTATCGGACCGAAGCCGCCTGAGTTCATCTCGGATGGTGTGCTGGATGTGTTAGTAGAGCTTTTTGGATTGAAGCTGATTACCACTGCCGAGGAAGATATGAACGCGATGTTGGCGTTGTCGTAGGTTTACTGTGAGGGACACTAACTTTTGTTAGTGTCTTTTTTGCTGTCCCATGGGCTACAAATGATTCCCTTTGTCTGCAACATTTTATAATCAGCACTAAGTAATGGTATGATGTAGCCATCAATTTTACGGGGTGCACTGATATGGATATTCGAATCAAAGAACTGCTTGATGTCACACAGCAAAAATATGGATTGGACAATTACTATTTACACACACATGAAATTTATCGCGAAGTTACAATGCTAGGAGAGACTGATTATTTGTTTAGTATGGAATGGTTTCCTTCTCATATTAAGGAATGGAAGGAAGATTACAATCCGGAAGGAACTGCAGTCATCACGATTGACCTGCAATCCCGCAACTATAAAAGTGTGATTTTTGTTGACGGGAAATCTTATGCGAATGGGACACCATTCCAAAATACTGAATTAAACAGCGTCATCCAGTGGATGGAATCTGAAGCAGGGATCGTGTATGGTAAACAGTTCCACCTAGTGAAGGAAGAGATTGGAGATTATCATTTTTTCGAATGTATAGACGGCATACCAGTCTCCCCCGGTGGGCGGATGGAGCTCCGCTTCGATCCGGAAGGTAGGCTCACTTTTTACAGTGTATATGGTCAGTTTCCTTCTAGCTCTATTGTGCAAGAAGAGAACTATTCTCTCACGCTTAAAGACGTAGAGCCACTTGCGAGAAAGCAAATGCAGCTTATAGATTATCCGTTATATGAGAAGCAGCGGCTCTTGCCTTTCTATGGAATAGAGGAAATCTACATCACGAATGATGGAACAGCGACAATCCCATTTGAGAATAAATCAGGTGCAGGAATGCGACTGAATATTGATCAAGTGATGGTTTGGGAACAAGTGAACACGGAACCGTTCGAAAGGACGGAGATGCGTCTGCAAGAGGGAGTTACAATCGAACAGGCAATAGATCATGAGCCGCATCCGGACTCATTTTCAATCACAGACGTAGAACAAGCCAAATGTATAGCCGCAGTTGAAGCTGGTTTAAGCCAGCTCTATCCATATTTTTCCGGACAATGGATACTGAAGACATTGCATCGGGAAAGAGGATGTATTCAAGCGACATTGAGGCTGAAGGTGCCAAGTAATCTTGCTTTTCAGCGTAAGCTCCTCCTGTTCATCCATGCGCAGAGTTATAAGGTTATCAATTATATGGATAACAAACCGCTGCTCAATACGTTTGATGAGTTCCAAATCGAAGAGGAAATTTCTGTGAGTCATGACGAAGCCTTTGACAAACTCAAAAGTTGGCTCGAATTAACACCAGGCTATGTGTATGATCTTGTGCAGAAGAAGTATGTGTTATGCGGTATGTTAGATTGTAAGTATGCCGTGAAGGCCTCTAACGGAGATGTTGTCGAATTGGATAGTTTGGAATGATGGACAAACCTTCCTTATTCAGAGAAGGACCAAGACCAAGCTTTTACTGAGGTTACGGAACAGAGTAAAACTATCTTCCTGATAAATTTAGTGTTTGACAAACAATTTCTCTTGGACTATTATTGTCAGTAATCTAATATTGAATAACACGATGAAAGAGCGCAGTAGCAATATTGTCCCTGTTCTACAGAAAGCCAGGGGTTGATGAGACCTGGTACACACAACATTGCGAATTACACTCTGGAGTATCTTNNATGCAATTTGGGTGGTAACACGGTTAATTAATCGTCCCTATGTCTAAAATAGACTAGGAGACGATTTTTTGTTTTTTCTAAAAGGTACATGTGCACAAAAATTAACTTATACATTTAGGAGCTGAAGCGAAATGTTGAACATTGTAGATGAACTGGAATGGCGCGG
>DJUJ01000220.1:2608-3142 GCA_002438345.1 Paenibacillus sp. UBA6285 | reverse complement strand
GTGATAATGATTATCATTATTATAGGGAGTGGATCTGATGACTCAAACTCAACCGACTCAAAAGAATAGCGTAGCTGATGTGATTAAAGAACGTCGCTCGATCAAGCTTTTCAAAAAAGATCCATTACCTCAGGGATTGTTAGAGGAATTGTTAAATGTAGCTGTATGGGCGCCTAATCATGGTCTGCGTGAGCCGTGGAGATTTATTGCTTTTCAAGGTGAAGGTTCAAAGTTCTTGGCTGAGGCCGCATTTGCCTTCGTGAAACGTGCCATAGCTGATCCTGAAGTAGCTGCCAAGCGCAAAGAATATATCTCAAACATTCCTTTGACGTTAATTGTGGTCATACCGGAAGATCCTCGGCAGAGAGAGTGGGATGAGGATTTTGCAGCAGCGTCCGCACTTGTGCAGAACTTCCAGCTAGCAGCTTGGGAACAAGGCGTAGGAACGATTTGGAAGACGGATCCTTACATCAATAATCCTGATTTCCGTAACAGGATTGGTGTGAAGCCAGGTGAGAAGATCATTGCTATGAT
>DJUJ01000220.1:0-2547 GCA_002438345.1 Paenibacillus sp. UBA6285 | reverse complement strand
TGGATTGATATAAGGGAGGGAATAGAGTGGGGGAGAACAAGAACATCAAGTTGAAACTGGCTCGTATACAAAAGAATCTTTCCCAAGAACAGTTAGCTGAAGCGGTAGGGGTTACAAGACAGACGATCGGGTTGATTGAAGCCGGGAACTATAACCCAACGATTAGGTTGTGTATAGCCATCTGTAAGGTGCTAAATACGTCATTAGACGATATNNGATTAAAGATGAGCGGATTATCACAGAAATTCAAAAGTTTAGTTCTCATGGGTTTTTGATTGTATTTGTGGGTCTAATGGTTAGTCTTTTTGTTAAAGTGTTTATCCTGCAATGGGACATTAAATATTGGTTGGATACGTTCGTGATTGTGATGGTAGGCTGCTTGTATATTACTGTTCGTTCCGTCAAAGATGGAATATATCTGCTACCGAGTAAGGAAGGGGATGTCAGACAGTTTAAAAAAATCAATTTAATTTGGGGAGTTGTCAGCACGTTAATATGGGCCGTGTTAATGTTCCTATCTGATCTTAGAGAGCCTGGGGAGGTGGATATTAGTAAAAGTCTATTGAGCACCCTCGTTGGAGCGGTTATTTTTTTCATTGGGATCACTTGGGGGATGTGGTTCTTAATCAAAAGATCCAACAAAAATTCGGATAAAAATCTAGATGGATAAGTGAAATTGATATTCACTCTTGTAAAACTAATGTCATTAGTTTATATTTAAGCTAATACCATTAGTTTTGTGGAGGGGTAATGTTGAGAGTAACACATGAAGGACATTTACTACAGCTGACTTGGATGCCAAGATTGTTTCCTGTGAATTGTTACATCATAGGGGAAGAAGATGGATTGACTTTGATAGATGCGGCAATGCCGTTTAGTGTAAAAGGAATTATAGATACCTCTGCGAAGTTAGGTAAGAAGATCACTCGTATTGTATTAACTCATGCTCATAGCGATCATGTAGGTGCCTTGGATGAGCTAAAGANNGAAGCTGCTTCCAGAGGCTCAGGTGTACATCTCAGAGAGAGATGCAGCATTACTTCGCGGAGATCATTCTCTTCGGGAGGGAGAACCTCAGACCCCTATTAAGGGGGGCGTTCCCAAGAAGATATCTACACAGCCAGATATATTACTCTATGATGGCGATACCATTGGCTCATTGACAGCGATTCTTACCCCTGGTCATACCCCGGGCTCTATGTCATTCGTTGATTCACGGAGCGGCGCTGTTATCGTTGGAGATGCTTTTCAAACCTTTCGAGGAACCGCAGTGTCCGGAACCTTAATTCCTTGGTTTCCGTTTCCGTCTATGGCGACCTGGAATAAAGCTCAAGCACTGAATAGTGCTAATAAGCTTCTGAAGGCTTCACCGACTTTACTGGCTACTGGGCATGGAAACTTGCTTAAAAACCCAGTCCAAACCATGGAGAAAGCTATATACAAAGCACAAATGATTCAAGATAGGAGTAATTAAATGTCACCTAGAGCGGGATTAGATAGTCGTACGCTAGTTATTGCAGCAGCAGAAATTGCCGATCATGAAGGAATTGAAGCCGTGACCTTGGCCGCTTTGGCTAACAAACTGGGTGTTCGTTCTCCGTCGCTGTACAATCACATTAACGGGCTGCAGGATTTGCGCACACAACTTGCGATTTATGGACTTGGCGAGCTTTCCACGACCATGACCAACGCGGCTAAAGGGCTTAGTGGAGATGCTGCTGTACAGGCGATGGGCCGAGCGTATGTGGATTTTGCTAGGAGTCGCCCTGGTTTATATGAGACTACGCTGCGAGCGCCTGATCAGGCAAATACGGAGCTGGAAGCGGCAAGTGATCATATTTTGAAGCTTATTATTCATGTGATGGAGGATTATCAATTGGGTGAGGAGGGAGAAATTCATGCAGTACGCGGGTTACGAAGCATTCTGCATGGTTTCGCCTCTTTGGAGCAAAAGGGCGGTTTCGGAATGGCGCTTGATACCAATATAAGTCTATTTCGCCTCATCTGTACTTTTATTGCCGGGATCGGAAATATGAAGTCTAAATAATGGAGTACATAGGAGATGATTTAGTGATGTATAAGGGATATGAAGAGGGCAGTGTCACCACTTTTGAGGAAACAGCAGAAATTGTTGCCAAGGTTGGGATTTTACCGCTTGCAAGCCTGATTCCTGAGCACCCATCTTTAAACGGATTAACTAAAGCGGAGAATTGGCATACGGGATCAGAGCTAGACCCGTGGTCATGGCGTGTAAGGTTTCCTGGTGAAGGCCTGGCTGGATACGGCAAGTTTGTTAAGAAAAAAGCTATCTTAGTCTATAGCGAGTGGTTCCCAGCATTTGTTGCAGCAGTAGGAAGTGCTAAATCTATAGAAGAACGTTACAATGACGGATTGGCAAGCAGAGAAGCAGTTAACTTACTTCAAATTGTCCGTGAACATCAAGGGATTGGTACGCGTATACTTCGAGCCGAAGCTGATATGAAAGCAAAAGAAAAGAAAACGGCATTCGATAATGCGGTTACGGAGCTTCAGGCATCACTAGACATC
>DJUJ01000206.1 GCA_002438345.1 Paenibacillus sp. UBA6285 | reverse complement strand
CTTCATTTATAGATGATATTAGTTTTTGGATTCCTCGATCTACCGCAGGTGTAGGTTCCGGTTGAACTGCGATGAGTGCGTCAAGCGCCCATGCGGTTTGGGAAGGTGTGCTCTCACCCAATGGCACATATTGCAATAACCGATCACTGTGACAGGACTCCCCCCAACCACCGTCCGAGTTCTGAATGCTTAGGAGCCATTTCACTCCTTTTTGCAAGGTATCATGATTGATTGGTTGGCCAACTGCCTGTAAACCTGTTAATGCAGCCCAGGTTCCATAGATGTAACAAACTCCCCATCTTCCGTACCAAGAACCATTCTTCTCCTGATACTGAATCAGCCATTTCACACCTCGCTCGATGAATTCATTCCGCGTCTCAAGTCCGGCAAAGTTCCCGAGAAACTCTAAGGTACGCCCGGTTAGATCTGCCTCCGAGGGATCAATGGCAGCAGATTTGGCACCATCGATAGCGAGCCAAGTGAGCATTTCTTTATTGGTATTTTTTTCGAATGCTGGCCAGCCGCCATCTTTATTCTGCATAGTCAGCACCCAATTCAGTCCACGATTCCATGATTCTAGATAGGACGGTTGAGCTATTGATAAACTTCGTATGGCTCTTAAAGCTGCGGTTGTGTCATCCACATCCGGATTAATCGTATTAGATTCTGAGAATCCCCATCCCCCGGGAGCCGTATCCGGATTATGAATGCTCCAATCAGCAGTTTTATTCTGCTGTCTGGACAGCAGATACGAAGCAGCACGTTTAATCGTGATAAGGTCATCGGGAATTTGTGCCTCCTGCAAAGCATAGATGATTAGAGCCGTATCCCATATGGTAGATGGGGAGTTTTGAATTGTTGTTTTACTTTCAGAACGGCATTGCATCGCGGTAAGTCCATCTATGGCATTCGTAATCAGAGGATGCTGCTGATCATAATCCAGAGCCAGCAGTGCAAACACCATGAGAATTGTACTGCTGGCGTAGCTGTACAGTGTCCCGTCGGATTCAATCCGCTGGAGCATGAACTGTTCTGCTTTAGTTCGGGCGACTTCGTGAATGTAACGAGGACTTCCAAGAAGTCTATTTAGGCCAGATTGTATAACGTCCTGCAGCTCTTGATATCCACGGGAAGTAGGTTCATCTGCTTCAATACGAGTGTCTATGAGATCAGACAGATCAGGAGCATTAGCTGTTGAGATTGAGAAACGTCGATCGGCCATAATGAGCATAGGCGTGAGATGCACTCTTGAGTAGCCTGAGAATTCAAAATAGTTAATAGGAAAATAAGCTGGGAATAGCAAAACTTCTAGAGGAATCGAAGAGATCGATAAAGGCCACTTTCTCTGTCCTGTAGCTGCTAGGATGACTCTAGTTAGGATGCTAGTAACTTTCCCAATCCCACCTTTGGATTGAATATAATGCTTTGCGCGTAACATCGGCTCATCTGTCACCTTACTGTACCCAGAGTAGAGAAGGGCGTAGTAGGCTTCAACTGAGGTAGATAAGTTTCCGCCTTCTTCAGCTCTATACAATTGCCAGAATCCAGCTGGCTGTTGCTCAGCAAGTATACGATCATGTAGCTGCCTAACCAGAGCTTCATTCTGTACGTTCAATATCCGGAAGAGGATGATAACATATGCATCGATAACGATTCCATTCTCAAAACAAAAATGCCAAGATCCATCTTGATGCTGTTGATCAATCAGGAATGCTGTTAAACGCTCGATTTCTTTATCTACTGTGCTCAGTATATGATTCATTCCTTTAGTACCTCCGAAGTCCTTCATTTTTAGCATTATATGATGGAAGAGAGGGTGAAATGAAAAAGGACTGTAAAGTTGCTTTATGCAACCTCACAGCCCTATATACATTAGGCTAGATATTCAATAATTTACTTTTCAATAATGATACGATTCAGCTTAAGATTCACCGGGGCAGCAATTGTGTCACCCACAGGGCATTTGCTCTCTAGAAATTGTACGAATTGTTCGACCTTCTCGGCAGGCGATGGGGTCTTTATGTAGAATGTATAACGAATATCAGAATAACCGGGACGAACTTCAGAACGGTTGAAAAATCCATCAAGGTCCAGATCACCTTCAACGTCAACTCTGAAATCTTCAAGCTCGACCTCAAATTTGGGTGCATAGACTCGAGCCACAATGGATTGGCAAGCGCCCAAAGAAGCAAGTAAAGCTTCGACTGGATTCATTCCTGTATCCGTCCCCCCAAGACTTTGTGGTTCGTCGATGACAAGTTCGAATTGTCTTGCTTTAGTAACGACCTTAACCCCATCTTGTAAATGGGCAGTTGCTTTGAAAGTTTGAACATTTGGCATGTGTTTACACTCCTTCTTCTAGACAACCCAAGTATGATTCGATATTTCTGCGTTGTTTAATTCATAGTAATTTTCTAGGAATTGTTTGGATTATAATTCTATTCTTTATACCCTGTCAATACTTGATTAGTATAATTTGGATTCTTACATCTTTATGAGTTGAGTTTTGTTAAAAAATAAGGGAGGTGGATAGAGTGTCAAATGAAATTGAACGCTACTTGAACTATCCTTTGGTTAAAATACCAGGGGGAGAAATAGAATTAAGAGACGATAGAATAAAAAGCAAATGGAAAGTAGAATTAAGACCATTTCATCTTGCTCGTTATCCTGTAACGATGGAGCTTTACAACGCTATAACTAATAAATCATCAAAATCACCTGAAGAAAATCATAAACCAGTAGTTAACATTTCTTGGCATGATGCTATTTCCTTTTGTAATCTGCTTTCACATAAAGCTGGATTGAAGGAAGCTTATACTATAAGCAAAGATGGAGAACACATAATTTGTGATTGGGAAGTGGGCGGCTATCGACTTCCTTCGGAAGCTGAGTGGCAATATGCATGCAAAGCAGGGACTTCCGGTTATCAATATGGAGAGCTGGATAAGATTGCTTGGTATAATGAAAATTCAGATGGCGAACTCCATGCAGTAGGGACGAAAGAACCGAATGCATGGGGGCTTTATGATATGTTAGGGAATGTTTGGGAGTGGTGCTGGGATTTATATGATGAACAAGTGTACGGTTCCTATCGAATTTTTCGAGGAGGTAGCTGGGCTGAAGAGGCTAGAGGCTGTGGAGCAACCTGTCGTCGTCGCAGCCATCCCACTTTTAGCGTGGATGATCTTGGATTCCGCCTCGCTCGATCTTTATAGCATCAATAGACCATTCATTTACCGAAAAAACCAAAAGGGGCTGCGACTTTCTGCAACCTCTTTTGGTTTGTGTATTTCCTCAAGGAAAAGAAACACATATCTATCAATATTGATTACCATACTTATACCGCTGTTAGCTACATTTGTACAAGTTGAAATCAAATGGATTATGACGACGTTTATAGAGTGAGAATAAACTTGACAGACCCTATTCAAAACGTATACATATGTATACAAATCGAAGGAGGGATAAATATGCGCGATGGACATTTCGGAAAGCGCGGTCATAGAGAAAACGGGGAACACAGAGACCGTGGGGAGCATAGAGATCGTGAACACATGAATAAACATAGGATGAAAGATTCTATGGATCAACCTAAAAGTGCTCAAACTTTTCGCCGCGGCAGGGCTATCGCATTCTTGGATAAGCTTATTGTGAATCGAACCACTTTACAGTGGCAGTTACAAGAACCAGAGCTGGACTTGATTAAACAAGTCATTTGTGGTGAATTAAAAGCAACAGAAGCGATCATCGAAGAGTTTATCCATATTTTTCAGATTCATGAAGTAACGCCAGAAGATATTACTGCTAGCGATAATAAAAAAGAGGAGAATGATCAAAAAAATGAAAACAATTGATCTCATTAAAACTCGTAGAAGTATTAAGCAATTTAAGCCGGTTCCGATTCATGAGGATGACCTATTAGGATGGCTGGAAGCAGCTAGTTATGCGCCTAACCATCGTATGAATGAACCTTGGGAACTCCTATTCATCGGACCTGATACTAGAGCGAAATTAAAGCATAAGACGGATTTTGGAATTGCACCTGTCGTTCTCGTAGTGCTATCCAAACCTGGTGCATCAGCGTTCGAACGTGACGAAAATGTTATGGCTGCCGCTTGTTTCGCACAGAATTTCTTATTAGCTGCACATGAAGCAGGGGTTGGTGCATATTGGGCTTCTTTAGGCGCTTTGCCTCATAATCGTGAGATTCTGGGTGTGCCACAAGATTATGATGTTATTGGAGTATTTGGAATTGGATATCCGGAAGAAGTTCCAAAAGCTAAGCCGAGAACACCTATTACTTCCAAAATCACTTATCTATCATAAAACAATAGGTCCTTCCAGAAATGAATGTGACGGAATGTGGAAACTTAAGAATTATTTAAGGCCGAATTGGGTGTGGTCTGTGTTAGCACCACTTATGATGTTGGTCGAAGTGTCCATGGATCTACTACAGCTCAGCTAATGGTGAGCATTGTGGATCATGGCATTATGACGAAAGATTTATCTCATATTTATTCGAACGGATTGACCATGCTTGGAGTGGCATTTATCGGTCAAATTGGTGGGGTGGGCTGCACCGTTTTTTCGAGCATCGCCTCTCTAAATTTTGGTAATGATTTACGGATTAGTCCTACGCTGACCCTTGTCGTTACCGTGCCACTACTGGTTGTAATATTGTATGGGTTAATCCGACTTTCTTTTCCTTTGTTCTAGAAAATGCAGGTCAAATAAGATGGGGCAACACAGTATTACAGGAAAATCTATCGGGTATCCGTGTAGTCAAAGCATTCGTCCGTGCTAAGCATGAACAGAAATGATTTAATACAGCTAACAAGGATTACACAGAGACTGCGATAAAAGAGGTGCGCCTAATGTCGTTGAATATGCCGCTCATGATGCTTGTGATAAATGTCAGTATTGTTGCAGTACTCTGGTTTGGGGGGCTGCAGAGCTGGAACGGCTCGCTGCCGGTCTGTCAGTTGATCGCCATTATTAACTACATAACCCAACTGTTGATGTCAATTTTGATGTTGAGCAATATGCTCACATTCTTCTCGCGTGCAAAGGTCTCCGCCGATCGGGAGAATGAGGTGTTTTCCACTATCAGCGAGATTACAGACGTAGACTCCGCTAAAAAAGATTCCATACACCATGGTCGAATCGTATTTGACAACGTATCATTTTCTTATGGTTCTACGGATGATAACCTTGTGTTAGATGGCATCAATTTCACTGCCGAGCCAGGAGAAACAATGGCCATACTTGGAGCCACCGGTGCTGGGAAATCTACTTTGGTCAGCCTCATTCCTCGGCTCTACGAAGTATCCTCTGGATCTATCACAATTGATGGCTCTGATACTCGCAAAATTGCTTTGGAAGATTTGCGTCGCAGGAGAGGATACGTTATGCAGCAATCTATTCTGTTCAGCGGCACAATCCGTGATAATATACGATATGGCAGACCGGAGGCTACGGATGAAGAAGTGGAACAAGCAGCGGATTTTGATTGCGCGGGCGTTATTAATTCAGCCAACTATCCTCATCATGGACGACAGTACTAGCGCGCTCGATGTGTCGACAGAGTCGCGAATCCGGCAAATGTTAAAAACACGGCTTCGCAGCAGCACGAATATTTTGATCGCCCATAGGCTCAGTACGATCCAGGATGCTGATCGCATACTCGTTATCCAGGGTGGAGGAATTGCCGAGCAAGGTAGTCATGAGCAACTTCTTGCGATGCAGGGCGCCTATCACGAGCTATACAATACCCAGTTCAAACTGGCGATTTAAATGAACGTCCGTGTTGATGGCGACAATTTCGATACGTTTCAAATTAAATAGGAGACAATAAAACACTGACCTGGATCAGTGTTTTTTGTTAGAGAGGGGATCACAGAAAATCGATTTGACCACTGAAACGCGACATTGTATGCTACTACAAGATAATCTAGACAAGGAAGTGAGTATGTGAGCCATTCCAGCTATGAACGGTTTGATACCGAAGGCAAATTGCCGTTTGATGTTTCTCTACATGGCGTCAACTATGTGCCGAATCATTGGCATATGAGTGTGGAGCTGATTTTTGTGCTGTCCGGTAATCTAGAGGTTTCGACCGGAAACCGCCAATATAGGCTTAAGGAAGGGGATATGCTGCTCATTAACCAGTGTTACGTGCATGAAGTCATCGGCTTAGATCAGAATATCATCGCTACCTTTCGAATTCCTATAACCTATCTTAAGCAGCATATTCACAATGTGGAGAAGATCAGCTTTGAATGTTATTCTGCCGAAGCAGGTCCCGAGAAGCAAAGCGGCATGGACACCATGCGTCAGCTCATGGCTGAAATGGTGCAGCTGAATTACAAAGGTGGAGAAGCTTATGAGCTGGAGATGGAGGCACGAATGCTAGGGTTGTTCTCCGTTTTGGTCAAGCAGTTCAAGAGGCCAGACTCCGGTGAAGCTATGAATGTAAAATATATGGAGCGGATGATGAACATCATCACTTATATAGATGAGCACTATAAAGAGCCGGTGTCATTGCAGACAATAGCGGAACGCGAGTATTTGTCGGTGCCGTATTTGTCCAAGTTTTTTAGCGAGAACATCGGGGTGAATTTCCAAACCTACTTAACTAGCATTCGCTTAAAAAACACTGTTGAAGCCCTTCTGAGTCATCAAGAGCAGTCGCTTGCCGAGCTGGCGCTTCAGCATGGCTTTCCGAATGCAAAATCTTTTTATGCTGCATTCAAAAGCCGGTATCATATTACACCGCATGAGTACCGCAAAAAATATCGACCCCAGACTCATGCGAAACAGGAAGGTTCTGTTTCCGGCTACTTGGCATTTAATCAATCCAGTGCACTGGGCATTATTCGGCAATTCCTCCGACGTAGTCAGTCGCTGCAGCTCGAACCAGTTCATGCGGTTGTTCAGCTATCTGCGAGTATATCTTTAGACGGAACTCAGCGACCGATCCAGCATAGCTGGAAAAATATCATTACGATCAGCAAAGCAAACGAAGGACTTCAAAGCGATGTACAAGACCATTTGAAATATTTACAAGAGCGGTGTCCGTTCCGCTATTTGCGTTTTCATGGGATATTTGATGATTCAATGATGGTTTACCGGGAGGATTATGAAGGGCAGGCACATTACAATTTCCGTTTTGTGGATCAGTTGTTTGATTATCTGTTATCTATCGGCTTGAAGCCTTTTATAGAACTTGGGTTTATGCCTTTTGATCTCGCAGCAGACAGCAGTAAACAGGTGTTTTATGAAGAGAGTTATGTGAGTCTTCCTAAATCCATGGACCGTTGGTGTGAATTGGTGGATCGCTTTATTCGCCATTGTCTTAATCGGTATGGCCTTGAAGAGGTGGAAAGCTGGAAGTTTGAATTCTGGAATGAACCGGAGTATGGATTGTTCTGGTCTGCGACGCATGAAGAGTACAACGAAATGTATGCACAAACTTTCCATACCGTCAAAGCCGTTTCTCCGAACCTCTTGATTGGCGCTCCTGGTAGAATTATTACTTTAAACTCCAATGCGTTTTGTGAACAGTTTTTCACTTTCTGTAGAGAACGGGATTGTCTTCCGGATTTCATCCCTTTACATTTTTATCCTCATGAGAACATGGATAGTCTGCTCCATATAACTCAGGTACAAAAAGAAGTATCGAGTGAAATACAGTCATCCCCACTGGCGCTAGAGGGGTTCAGCAAGGTGTCACCAAACCCAGATTATTTGAAGGAATCGCTGGAGCGGGAGATCGGGCTGCTTGCTGAGTTGGGACTTAACGGACATGAACTATATTTAACCGAATGGAATTCAACGGCATTTCATCGTGAACTGACTAATGATACATTATATAAGGCTGCATATATTTTAAAGAATGTAATCGAGAATCTTGACCGTATCAGTGGATTCGGATATTGGGTACTGAGTGACAACATTGAGGAATCGGCGGCTTCGTCCCGGATTTTTCACGGTGGGCTTGGACTCATGGCTCAGTACGGGATTCCCAAAGCGGCTATGTATGCTTATGAACTGCTCGCCAAGCTGGGAGACCGGCTAGTCGCTCACGAAGAGGGATATATCGTGACGGCGG
>DJUJ01000005.1:40883-43774 GCA_002438345.1 Paenibacillus sp. UBA6285 | reverse complement strand
TACCATCCCACCATTCATTTGGTTCTGCACGAAATTGAAATTTATGCCCTACGACTGGTTTAAAGTCATTGCTCCAGATCCATTTCGCAAGTGTATCTGAATCTGTTAAAGCGTTCCATACCTTCTCGATGGAGCTTGTAAATTGATAATCTAAGGATACATCTTGTTTCATTATTCTTCCTCCAATAATAGTTTTAGTTTATCGATTCTTTCTTTCCAGAAACCTTCGTAAAAAGATACCCAATCCCTAATTTCTTTCAATGGAGTGGCATTCAAACGATACCTCGTTTCTCTACCAACCTTTCGAGCAATTACAAGATCAGCATCTTTAAGGATAGATAAATGTTTAGAAACTGCAGTACGACCCATTTCAAAATGAACCGTAATTTCATGTAGGGGTAATTCATCAACATCAGCCAGTATTTGAAGTAGTTTTCGCCTTGTTGGATCTGCAACAGCGTCATAAACATCCCTCACTTGACTATTTTCGTTCAAAACCACCCCGTCCTTTTCCGTAATATTACCTGTAGTGTAACCGATTATACTTCATAGTACCTAATAGGTCACCATTCGGTGTCTAATTGATTATAGGACACCAAATGGTGACATGTCAAGATTTCTTGTTATTTTTTAACTGAGTCCTTTGCAATATAGAAATGACAAAAATCACCGATTAGCTTATGATTGGTGATTTTTTCCCTACTTTTCATAACTTCTATCTCAGAATACCTCTACTCAGTATAACGGCAACACTTCTTGTTTAAGCCCTGAAAAAAGTTCTCCGGATTGATCAAAGAAGGTGTCAGGCAAATGATAATAAGCATCTCCCATAGACACGACCCTTAATTCGGGAATGATATACATGGCCATATAGGTTCCGTCCTTGAGGTTGAACTTTAGCTGATACGGTTTCCCTTGGGATTGCGCCTCTGCAATAGCTTCGTATTCTTTATTGCTTAAATCAGCTGTTTTTGCGCTGTACAGCCCATCAATGATAGATTCCACAGAAGCATGGTCAGTCATTTTCTTTAACATGTCATTCCCCACATGATTAAGAACATGGATATCTTTTGCATGCTCTTTTAGATTAGACATATCCAGATATTCCTTTGCTGTAATCGCAGAATCGTTTACCTTCGCCACGACTTCTGCCAGATAATATTCTTCTTCATACTTAACCGCAATGCGGAAATGGGATGGATATGTCGGGATTTCATATAGCTTTCCGCCAACAGCGAACGTAGAGGAATAATCCTTTTCAACATAGTTATCCCCGTCGTCCTTCCCGATCTCTTGGTTGATATCATAATCTAATGTTCCAAGTGATTTTTCAGGCTTCACTCCTGTGAACTTATACTGAGCACCATCTCCTACGAATGCATAACGATATCCGTTGTAATTTAAAATTTTTCGAATTCCTGTGGGTGCCGAGACTGGAGTCTGCTGCGTTATTTGTGGTGAAGTAACCGACGGTGCCAGCGGGGAATTATAAATGACCACCCCTAACACTAGTGCAGCGCAGGCAGCGAGCGATCCCCACTTTGCATATACTTTTTTATTAGTCCGTCTCGCTATGTTGGCTTGTTCTACCAGATTTCCGTCTACATAACCAATTGTTTTAAAAAGATCTTTATTATTCAAAGTACATAACCCTCTTTCTTAAGGTATATTTGGAGTTTTTTTCGTGTTCTGAACAGGATCGATTTCGTTTTACTTTCACTTATTGAAAATCGCGTTGCGATATCCGCCAAAGAATCGGAATACCAGTAACGTCTTAGGAAAATATTCCGATGATCTTCGTTAATTTTCAGCAGGAAATTGCTTATGGATTCAGCGATTTGTTCTTCCTCATATTGACTTTCGACATTGTCTGGGGAGGATAAGCAATCATTTAATTCATCAAGAATCGTATCGAATTTTTTATTCCGCTTTTTGGCCATATAATAATCGTAGATATTTAACGCGATATTTCGTGTGATCCTCCCCAGAAAAGATGAGAGCTTGGCAGGAGTCTTCGGTGGTATCGCTTCCCACGCTCCTATAAAGGTATCATTCACGCATTCTTCCGAATCTTCAACATTAGACAGAATGTTATGAGCGATCTTAGTACAATAATTCCTATATTTTTTGGATGTTTCTTCTATTGCTGTTTCATTGCGCGCAAAGTACAGTTGTATAATTTCACTATCTTCCACTCCATCACTTCCGTTCAATTTGATTAAGGCCTTCACTTATAAAGTAGGAAAAGAAACGTTTTGGTTGCAAAAAAGATTTTTTCTTATGTAAATATTGCGGGAAAACACCTTATGTCCTCATAAGCTTCGACATTCGATGCTAATAATATGACGCGTGATCTTATCATTTTGATTCCTAAGTCATCTTCACGACTAATGTGCCAATGAAAAAAAGCCGGTGTACCCTTTAATGGGCATCACCGGCCAATATATTTAAAATAGAATCAAACTAAACCCAGAAGGTTTTTGTACATGAGTTGACTTGTTTACAGTCCTGTCTCTATTTATAGTTGTTTTGCAAACCAGGGCTTAATCAATGGTAAAACCTCGACTGGTTGCATAGCTTTGGTATGGTCCATTTGGTTTCCCGTAAGGATCTCAACATCCCAGCCTAATTCAATCAGCTTCACTTTATTCTTTTTTAATATCCCAGCAATATCAACGGTAACATTCCCATATGTGAAATACTATTGAACTTGATATCAACAATCTTCCCGCTTTCCACAAGACCAATATTTCGGTAGACCTTATTTGAATTGGGATTCTTAAATCAGCATAAAGCAGCTCCTTCTACGAATCTAGCCAAACGATTGATGCATTGTTCCCCCTACATTCATTGGTTTCTTTGGTTCCCAGCAACTCAAAGTACAGTTCAGC
>DJUJ01000005.1:32312-40846 GCA_002438345.1 Paenibacillus sp. UBA6285 | reverse complement strand
TTACCGATTTCAATTAAACATTCTATGTGACTATACATTGTGTAATCAGAAGGCTCGGCACTTTTTAAAAATAAAGCTGAAGCTTCATCCAATTCCCCAAGCTTCTTTGAAAAGAGCAAAGGCTGCATCATATTCATTACGTTCGAAATATTCGATGGCTTTCTGGTTAATATTCAACTGGTTCCTCCCGTCAATTCACTCAAATGTTGAATATGAAGTTTACTAAAAATAAATTATATCACTGATTTCTAAACCTTTTTCGTCAACCTGATTGTGCCCGTTGTTTCATTAAGCTAATCTGCCCGTTTGTTTAATAGTAAAAAGGAGCTACCATATAGGAAGCTCCTCCACTATCGTTTCATGATAGTTTAACAATCTAGATTTGTGCACACCGTGACCGTTTATCTAATGTTCATGAGCAAGGATGTTGATAAGTTTGCCAAATGGGTCGCGGACATAGAATCTCCGAACTCCCCAAGGCTCATCAACAGGTCCATATTCTATCGTGTATCCAGCACTCTTCATACGTTCAAACACCGCATCGACATCATCAACTTCAATCGAAAGATCAGGAGTAGGCGTATTGGAGCCGCCCTGTGAGGCGAAGCTTATTTGAATGTTCTCCTTCCCAAGTAAGCCGTATGATTCAATCCAACCATGATCCATCAATAAATCAAGCTCGAGCACGTCCTGGTAAAAGCTTTTTGTTGCCGAAACATTCAGCGTATTAATATTGGCGACAATTCGTTTTACTCCCATTCTCAGACCTCAATTCTCATGGTATACTTTTTCAATTTTATTCAATTATTCTGTCCTTGAGCGGAATATCCGATTTTTATATCCAATCTTCGAAATGATCTGTTACAAAACGAATCTCACACTCATAGTGGGCCAAGTGACCCTCATCAACCATTTTTTGAAAGGCAGGATTCCCATCGGCGGCACCATTTCTCAACGTATCACACAGTACTATCAAACGTTGAATAATCCACTGTCGCAGATTATTTGGGACGGGAATTCCATAAGATTCAAAAAACAAATAAATTCGCCGACGCCGCTCTGCAGCATGTATTTCGTATTGGTATGCTACTGTGGTTCCAGAAGAATGATTAGGTGCGAAACTCGCAAGTGGAACAGATGTGTAAAGGGTGTACGCAATGTCCCACATACGCGGACCTGGGCCTGCCATGTCAAAATCAATCAGCGCCACAGGAGCCTCCTTTTGAAAAACAACATTATACAACGCTGCGTCATTATGACAGATCACTTCGTGTTCGGAATCGTCGGCATAGCTAAGCTGCCATCTGTCCTCCTTATTGGGATTGAACACTTTAGTCACATCATGGAAACGACGCATAAGGCGTGCCAAACCCACAAGCGTTTCGTCCGACCACATATAAGGTTCAAGGTTTGGATAATTATTTCCTGGAACTTCTCCAGAAATAAATGTCAATATTTCACGACCAGAATCATCAATTCCGAGGAATCTTGGTGCTCCCTCATAGCCCTGTTTTTCCAAATGTTTGAGTAGTTCATGAACATTCGGACTCCAATAACCTATAGGGCGGCGAACAGTGTTCGCCATACGGACTATATGATTTACATTACCGCCTTTTAACACTTCTTCCTGAGGCATTAGGTTCATTCCTTTTCTTTTCAGTGCAATGTCTATTGCAGATTTTTGACCTGTTAGCGATGAAAACTACCCATCTAATAATAACAAAATTTACAAGTTAATGTTTATAGAGAACAATTATAACTAAACTGTCCTCATACTGCATCTAAATCCTGTTCTTCAAATTCGCTAATCATAACTGCTCCTTCTTATGTAAATAATTCCCATTTTACCTTCAAGAATTAGAATTATTTGCTATAATGTTCTCATGAAAAATAATACGATCCTAAACAAATTAGCTATCATTCTACTTTTTATCAGCATTCTCTTTGGTCTACGTTGCATTTGGTTCAGTATATTTAAGGTTTCCAATACTATACCTGTGATTAACAACGGTGTACTGGATTTACGCGGCCATGATCTGGAGAAAGCTAACTTATTCAGGCTAGATGGTGAATGGAGCTTCTATCCTTCGCAATTCGTTTCGTCCAAGACTTCTACTCTACCAAAGCTATCCCAATCGCTTCAAGTTCCTGGAAATTGGAGCCACGCCATGGGAGCCGATCACAATTCTTCCTATGGATATGGTACTTACCGTTTGCGTATTTTGGTAGAACCGCTTCAGCAGCCTGTCTCGTTGTGGATCAAACAAATTTATTCCGCCTCTAGTGTGGAAATTAATGGAACCCCTATTCTCAAAAATGGGGAAATTGCTCTTGATGCCGATACATATGTACCAAAAACCACCTCATATACAGCATCTTATTTTTCAAAAAATACGTCAGTCATAGAAGTACTTATTCACGTAGCAAACTTTGATCATCCCTATAAGGGCGGTATTAGCGGGCCTATTTTCTTTGGCTCTCAGGAAGTGGTTAACCGGACAAATTTTTATACCGTTGGATTTCAAATGCTTACTGCAATCATCCTGCTACTGCATGGTCTCTATGCCTGTATTCTGTATTTATTTAATCCTAAAGAACGTGCCCTGTTTCTTGTGGGGCTAATGACATTATCTGTAGCTGTAATCCTTTTAGCTCGAAATGACAACTTAGTTCTTACATTACTGCCGATTAATTATACTTGGTCATTAAAAATCCGTTTAATCGCCTTCTTATGGCAAAACCTTTTTATTCTGCTTGTTTTCAGGAAATTCACCTCAGGTGCCGAAGTCAACAAATGGTTACATGCTTACACATGGTGTCTCTTCCTTTATACCTTATTTATATTTATCGTTCCTGCTTATTTGGTCAGTACATCGATTCACTGGGGAATCATTCAAGTGTTTCAGTATATTCCCTTCATCTGGTTAATTTATAGCTTGGGGCGCTTATTGTTCAAAAAGCAAGATGATAAAGATGTAGTTTTTCTGCTGTTATCAGGTGCGGCGATCATTTCTAATTTGTTATGGAATTTGTGGGATAGTAACGGACACTATTCAATTGTCTACTATCCTTTGGATATTATCGCTGCCATCGTGGGCTTCTCAGCTTATTGGTTTAAAAAGTATTTTCAGAATGCCAAAGAGAACATGGAGTTAAATGAGCAGCTGAAAAAAGCAGACAAACTCAAGGATCAGTTTCTCGCCAATACCTCTCACGAGCTGCGAACACCTCTTCATGGGATTATGAATATCGCGCAAAATATAGTAACGAAGGAAAAGGATAGACTCTACGACAGTAGCCGGCAGGATATGGAGTTGCTGATTACCATCAGCCGCCGTATGTCCCATATGCTTGGCGACCTACTGGATGTTGTCCGTCTTCAGGAGCATCGCGTTATTTTGAAACAGGAGCCTCTTTCGGTTCAATCGGTGGTTCCAGGAGTCATTAGCATGCTGCAATATATGATTGAAGGTAAACCCGTCCAGTTATCCATGGATATTCCAGAATCTATACCACTTATTCTTGCAGATGAGAAAAGATTGGTACAAGTATTATTAAATCTGGTGCACAACTCACTCAAATACACCGAAGAAGGACTTGTTTCAGTGTCAGCTGAGCAACAAGACGATCATGTCTTTATCTATGTGACAGATACCGGGGTAGGAATGACCGAAGAGACCATGACACGGGTGTTCCTACCTTATGAACAAGGTCCTCATGGAATCAATGACGGGCGTGGAATTGGTCTGGGATTAAGCATAAGCCGGCAGTTGGTAGAATTACATGGTGGCAGCTTGAGCATACAATCTGAACCCGGGAAAGGATCAACTTTCAGTTTTGCTCTACCCCTTGTTGGTTCATATAGCGACCAGATAGTTAGAGAGGTTGCACCTATAACGACGTATACAGCAGATGAGATTTATAAGCAGATGGCTGAATGGGGCATTTCCGAACAACCCAATCATCACTCTGCAAAGATCCCGCCGCTCTTTACAGACTCGAAGGTAAATCTGTTGGTGGTAGATGATGATCCTGTTAATCTGAATGTGCTAAAGGGCATTCTCGAAAACGAGCCTTATCTCATTACCACAGTGAACTCAGCCCATGAGGCACTGGAGTGGTTAGATAAAAAGAGCTGGGATTTACTTATTAGTGACGTAATGATGCCACACATGTCAGGATATGAATTAACGCAAAAGGTTCGCGTTCGTTATTCCTTATATGAGCTCCCAGTGTTATTGCTGACTGCCCGCAGTCAACCTGAGGATATTTACACTGGATTCTACTCAGGTGGCAATGATTATGTTACCAAGCCAGTGGATGCAGTAGAACTTAAATATCGCATTCGGGCCTTAACAGCGATGAAGCTATCCTTTAATGAACGGGTGCGTATTGAAGCAGCTTATCTACAGGCACAGATTCAACCCCATTTTTTGTTCAATACGTTGAACTCTATTGCGGCACTCAGTGATCTGGACACTAAAAAGATGCAAGAGCTCATTACTGCATTTACTTCTTTTTTGCGAATCAGCTTTGACTTTTTAAATATCGGAGAACTCGTGAACCTCTCCCATGAGCTGGAGCTTGTAGAATCTTATTTGTATATTGAACAGACACGATTTACAGAACGAATATCCGTTNNCAAGCATGGTCTACTCAAACGTCAACAGGGAGGTACCGTTCAAATCCGGATTACGCGTCTGAACAAGGCAATAAAGATCGAAGTAGAGGACAATGGGCTAGGTATGGATGATAAAACGCTCGCTTTGTTACTGGAACCGACCATGAAAGCTGAAGGTGGTATCGGACTGGCGAATACTCATCGAAGATTGATGCAATTGTATGGTCAGGGCCTTTCGATTAACAGTAAGCAAGGTGAAGGCACTTTGATATCCTTTGTTATAAGTGAATAATTTATCAAACAAAAAAGCCATTCCATAAGGAGTAGCTTTTTTTGTAGCGACATCTATATTTAGAAAATAGTGGGTACCATGCCCCCATCCATACGGATAGGAGAACCTTTAAATGCAGAGGCATAAGGACTGCATACAAATGCTGCTAGTCTGCCTATTTCATAAGGTTTGATAAATCGCTGTATTTCAGATTGCGGTAGGTTTGTAGTCATGAATTTTTTCTCTTTTTCTGAAAAAGTCAACTCTTCCTCTGGGTACATTCCATCAATTATTTGTTACACATTTTCAGAGAGAGTCGGTCCTGGCAGGATAGTATTGACTGTAACTTCAGTACCTATTGTTAATTTAGATAAGCTTTTTGACAATGATAATAGCATAGATTTTGTCATTGCATACTGNNATGCTTCTTCACTAGCGATGAAGATCACGCGGCCATAATTATTTTTTAACATTTTAGGTAAATAAAATTTTGCTAATCCATTTGCAGCAAGAACATTAGTACGGAAGTATTTTTCAAATAAAGCTTCTCTTTGCTCCATATCTACAATATCGGCTGCAGCATTCTGTGGAGAAGTTACCGGAAATTTCGACTTAATTTCATTTACATGTCTTATTGTTTAATCCCATATCCATATTTCATTTCTCCTTTTATCACGGCGAGCTAATTAGTAGTTTCTCAAGAACAGTTCTGTGCACCGGCTAGTAAATATATTATCTTACCGGGATTACTCAGTAACTAGCGTATTGCGCCAAAGTTCTTGTTTAACACGCCAATGATAAAATTCTATAAATGCTGTCTCTATATTGAGGATATCGAGTGTATACCTAAATGTTCAGTTCGCCAATTGGAAGGAGTATCTCCTTCCCAAAGACGGAAGGCGCGGTAGAACGAGTTCTGGTCTTCATATCCAATCAAGAAGGCCACCTCATTAATATCGAGGGAAGGGTCTGCTAAATACGCTCGCGCCTGCTCATGTCTAGCTTGTGTCAGCAAATGCTTGAAGCTTGTATTTTCTTCAGTAAGCCTCCGCTGCAAGGTACGATCGCTCATCCTTAACTCCTTAGCAACTGTTTGAATTTCGGGGCTATGTCATACCTCCTAACGGACGATACGAACGCGAGCGTCCCCAAACCAGACGAACGCCAAAGAGCATCATCCCCGACATGCAGATGAGCATTGCCTGGTCATAATGAACCCGAATGTGATCACAAGTGGCACTGGGGCTTCGAAGATCCGGCGAAGGTGTCTGGTACCGAAGAAGAAATCATGACTCAATTCCGCAGTGTTAAGTATCTTACTCCAGACGCTAATTGCTTTTGGGCATTTTCAAGGGGCAACATTTAGCAAAATAGGTCGGGCTCATTTGAACCTGACAGCCGGTACATAAATAACACCGTATTATTTAAAAAATTGGAAGAGCGCTTGGAACAAGATCAGTATTTTTCATATTCAATATACCTACTAACCTAACCATCAAGTCTGTCTTGATTTTGCACCCGAAAGTAGAACCCGTTACTATAAAAACGAGGGTTTATGTTTTGATTTGTTTTGGGTTACTCATTCATATAAGTTGTTACCCGATTTTGAATGAGTGCAGCTACATCTTCAGCGGTTTTGTGCCCCGTGAAGAATGTTTTTGCTTCTTCGGCAATTATCGTTTGAACCTTATTCATCAATGTAATTGGAAGGCTCGCACCATTAATCATTTTCTTAAGATCTTCGAGAATCTCTTTAGATATAGGCACGCTTCCAATTTTCGGATCTTCAATCTTCCCGTCACTTGATTCTTTCATTAAGTTATCAAGCATGTCGTTGCTAACTTTCTTATGAATGGGGAAACCATCTTGTTGAGGGATGCTTTGTATTTCTTCTGACATTAGAAATTTCATAAAGTCCCATGCTGTTCCTTTGACTGTTGAGTTGGAATTCATAGCTATGTTTTTCTGCCCACCAAATGCAATTCCTGATTTCTGTCCAGCTGCATGCGGCTTCTGATAAATCGCACTATCTTCATAGAAATTGGCCAGACGACCAAGGTAATCCTGTGGAGAATAAATGTTAGAGAGATTAAAATGGCTTATTTTGTTTTCAGCAGTAAGAATTTTGTCATCATACAATCTTTTCACACGTTTAAGAATATCTAAAAAAAGCTCTGACTCAAAATTAACAGTCCCGTTGTCTCCTTCAACTAACTGCAAATAGTTATCTGAAACTAAATAATTCAGCATCTCCTCTGGTGTAATGTTTCCTAAAGAATAGGTTTCATTGTTATGACCAGCTAACTGTTTCCCAACTTCCTCAAACTTACTCCAAGTCCAATTTTTATCATCAATGGTTACATCAGCATTTTTAATGACATTCTTATCACCGAATAAAGCTTGTAAGTAAAACTGAATGGGTAGTACATATAACCCATCATTTATTTTTGAGTTTTCTAGAATATTCATTTGATAAAGTTTAGGATCAAATGATGAATCCATCGCAATGAAATCGTCCAGATTAACGAATGCTTTTTTGTTTATATATTTTTCAACTGGGAGAGGAATGATATCCATAACAAATAGGTCTGCACCCTTGCCTGATAAAATTTCTGTAGTCGTTGTCTTTATGTACTTCTCCACTTCTGCTGAGCTCATTGTAGCACTAGTCTCGAATTCTTTGAATTGAACCGTTACGTTTGGATGTTTTTGTTCATATTTCTGTTTCGCTTCTTTATAAAAATCAGTAACAGCAAGCGTTGAAATGACTATTGTCTTCTTAGTATCTTTATTTTCATCTTCTATGCTGCCGGTCTGCTCACTTGGAGGATTTGTATTTCCAGGGGTGACCTTATTCCCACTACCCGTGTTATTGTTGTTTTTCGCGTTGCCCCCCATACACGCTGTTAAACCTAATACGATGATCAAACCCATTAGTATACTTAAGCACTTCTTCATTTTATCTGTTCACTCCTATTCTTCTATTTAAGTCGTACTCTGCTGCCATCTTGTAGAGGCTCACTGCTTTCGATAATAATGAATTGGCCAGGATAAGCCCCTGAAAGAGCTACTGCTTCAACATCATTGGATTCACCCACATCAATCGCTACTTTGCGTGCTAGATAGGTGTTTCCAAGAGGTCCTGTTTTTTCTTCAATAACAAATATAAAAGGTTCAGCCCCCTCGCGATGAATGGCTTTAAGTGGGATTAGCATTGCTTCACTGCTCTCAGAAGACATGCTTAGATTTACATTTGCCTGTTCTCCACCTTCTAATTGCTTGCTTTGCACCCAGATTAGGACTCGTTTAATAGCATTTTGCTTACCCACTTCCTCATTATCCGCCCTCATATTTTCAATTCTCTTAATTTGACCGTCCAGTGACTGCGCTTTACCCTTGATCTTAATGTCAACCTTTATTTTTTTTCCTATCTCCATTTGATCTGTAATGGAAGATGGTATATCTAACGTGAATTGATATCCAAGACCATCTTGTGAAAGGCGGACATCTGCACCTGCCTGACCACTTGGCAGTCCTTTTATCGCTGATACTTGTGTAATGACACCATCGAATGGTGCGGTAATCTGTCTAAAATTTTTCAAATTATCACGCATACTTCGGAGCTTTCGGTCCTGCACGCCT
>DJUJ01000005.1:11445-32302 GCA_002438345.1 Paenibacillus sp. UBA6285 | reverse complement strand
TTTGTGACACGATCTCCGACTTTTATCCTCACCTCCTTAACATCCCAACCTGCTTTGTTATTTAATTCCACTATGCTTATCGGCTGCAGCATACCGCTGCCACTGAAGTTCTGTATAAGCTGTCCGGAGCTTGCCTCTTCTGCCCACACTTTAGGTAAATTCATCGTGAGCAAAGTGTTGCTGTATAGAGTAAAGCCGAGTAAAGCAGCGATAAAGAGAACAATTGCATGTCTGATCCTCTTCTTTACTCGATAATCAGCTTGTTCACTTGTTTGGTCGTTCATGAAATCGCTATCCTCTCTGTTTTAGTCTTATGGACTTAACCCTTGATACCAGACATCTGAACACCTTCAATAAAATAAGATTCTGTGTATAAAAATAAGAGCAGCATTGGTGACATATACAGCACAGAAGCAGCAAACCCAATACCACGTGCCTCTTCTTGAATTCGCGATAAGTAGAGGGATAATGGCTGTTTGAACGCATCTTCCAAGAAGATTAGCGGCTGCTCTACCATATTCCAATAATCAACAAAGAGGAGTATAACTAGCGCAGAAATTCCGGGTTTAATTAGTGGAAGAATGATTTGTACAAATATTTTCAGATGTCCTGCTCCATCCATAATGGCTGCTTCGATATAGGAGTATGGGATTGACAGCATGAACTGCCGGAGCATAAACACCCCAAATGCCGCAAATATTCCTGGTAGCACAATTGCGCTCGCACTATTTAAGAGACCTAAGTGATCCGCAATAATATAGTTTGGAACGAGTGTCACTTGAAAAGGCATTAGCATGACGATTACATAAACTAAAAATAATGGGTCACGACCTCTAAACCGCAGTTTGGCAAACGCATATGCTGCTAAGGAAGCGAATAAAACCTGACCTAAAATAATAGGAACAACCATAAAAACAGAGTTCCAAAACATGTTCAGGTAGGTTGGAGTACCAAAGAGAATTTTCCCATATTGCTCGAATGTCACCCAATCAGGTATTAGTTTTAAAGTAATAAATGGATTAGAATCGACTAAATTAATATCCAACACTTGGCCAATGAGATCATAGTTGCGTCCAATTTCATTTTCCGACATGAATGAGTTCATTAAAGTGAATATAATTGGAAATACCATTACGGCTGCAATAACGACTAGAAATGCTGACAGCGTCCATTTATAGATCAATGCTGTTTTTTTCATCGTGTACACCTTCAATCCATAAAACTTCTAAATTGTCGTTCTAGAGCAAACATTCCTAAAACGAAAATCAATAAAAACGCTACCATCAATGTCGAGGCTGCTGTTAGCTTCTCCACATCAAGTAAATAGAACATGTTGTTCATATAGTGCTGAAGCATGTATATGCTGTCGTGCGGATAATCCCCGGCAATTAAATAGGTTTCTCGAAAAATTTTGAATGAATTAATAATTGACATAAGAACAACAAAAAATAGGGTTGGTGTTAAATAGACTAATGTAATGCTGGTCAATTTACATAAGCGGCCAGCCCCCTCTAAATCAGCCGTTTCGTAATAATCTTTTGGAATGCCTTGCAAACCAGCAAGAAATAAAAGGATGTTGTAACCGATGTTTTTCCATAAACTAATAACGGATAACGCCATTCTTGCCCATTCTGATTTCATCCAATCGATTCTTTCGTATCCGAGGGTGTGCAGTAAGCTGTTGAGCACGCCGTTCCAGTCAAATAAAATTTGCCACATCATGACTACAGTTGCGACGGGAACGACGAGTGGTAGAATATACGCGGTACGGAGCCATTTACGAAAAAAAACATTTTGATTCAAAAACATGGCCAGTAGCAGTGACAATGCAATCATGAGCGGCACACTTATTCCGGTAAACAACATCGTATTTACTGAAGCTTTATGAAACGAAGAACCATCAAGCAACTGTTTATAGTTACTCAAGCCGACAAACGAGCCGTTCGTCGTTCGATCCATAAAGGAATAGCCGACCCCAATCACGAATGGAATGAGATAAAAAATAGAAAAACCAATTAAGCTTGGTGCAAGAAAACCGATTGCAATTACACTTTGTTTACGAAACCATTTTTGGAACTTCAATGCAGTCCACTTCCTTTTTCAAAGCACTACTTGGATAAATATTCAATAATAACCTCTGCAATCAAGTTTGATGTATTGGTTTGGAACTCTTGTGATTGCATACGCTGCTCATCCTCTTTATTTGAAATAAAACCTAGCTCCAACAATATCGAAGGGCTTTCGTTCTCACGTAAAACATGATAGTCACCATAAGAAACGCCTCGATCTCTTACTTCCATGTTTTGTTTAAATATTTTTCCATGAATAAGATTTGCTAATTGCTGGTCCTTATCTTCACTGTAATAAGTTGTTATCCCCGATACATCACTCGTTTCAAAAGCATCGTAATGAACACTTATAAATAGATCGGCGTTATGATCGTTAGATATTTTCGTCCGTTCCGCGAGTGACAGTGACTCATCCTCGTCACGGGTTAAGATCACTTCTGCTCTTGTTTTCTCTAGCAGAAGCTTCTCAATGTTTTGGATCGTATGGAGCGTTATTTCTTCTCTTCCAGTCCAGACTGGCCTGTTGCGCCGATATCACGTCCGCCGTGACCAGCATCAAGCACTATCTTTTTCCCTTCTAAAATAAGATCGCTCTTTTCAATAGTGGGGTTGATAATAGCCTCCTTACTTGTTAAGTCAGTCACTTCCACTTTAAGAAACATTTTGTAGAAAAATAATGCTGCGATTGCAATAAAGGAAATAAAGATCGTTTTTCTCATCATTCTTTTGATTTTCATAGTTTGCTCATCACTTATCTCTCGTTGTTATTTTTAATTTATTAATCTATTAACTTATTAACAGTGTACTTGTGAGAGATAAAGATAAAACGGAGCCGAAGTGAAGATGAAATGAAGATGGTTACAAAAAAAACCACTTGCGCTTGACGTTGTTAGAACACGTCATGGAAGTGGTTTTTAAAGCCTACATCGCTATGCTTTTTTTAAATAAAAGTAAAACAGTACGCCATCAACCGTATTCATTGCGCCGTAGGATACACCATGAAGCTCCAAAATGTTTTTGGAGATGGCAAGTCCGAGGCCAGTACCGCCTAATGCTCGATGTCGCGCAGCATCTCCACGATAGAATCGATCCCATAATTTATCCAGCTGTTCGGCAGGTATATGCGTACCTTTATTTTCAAAACTAACCTTAATCAGCTCTTGCTCTTCTCGAACTGTAATATAGATATGCTCATAATCAGGTGTATAACGTATCGCATTTGTTAAGAAATTAGTGATAACCTGCTCAATCCGATTCTGATTAGCCATTACTTCTACGGATATTAGATCGGTATGCAGATGAATTTGCTTAACCGCAATTTGAAGAATTAACTGATCACAAATCGTTTCAATGCTTTTATCAATGCAAAACGGCTCCATCAACATTTTGTAGGTGCCTGATTCGAATTTGGCAAGTTCAAGCATATCGACAATGAGCAGATCCATCCGGTCCACTTCTTTTTCCATAGCGTCAAAATAATGCTCTCTCTTATGGGTTGCAACGCCATCTTTCAAAATAGAAATGCAGCTTTTCATTACACTAAGCGGCGTCTTCAGCTCGTGGGACACGCCTGAAATGAACTGTTTCCTCGTGCTTTCCAATTGTTTTTCCTTCTCGATATCCTGCTGCAGCTGTTCGATATACGAATTCAGCGTATGGGATAAGGAATTGATGCTTCTAGACAAATCCCCGATCTCATCACTTGATTTGATTTGAATTTTTTTCGAAAAATCCAAGTTTGCTATCCGTTTAGTCGTCTCATTAATTTGCAATAAAGGTCTGGCAATTTTTCTTGAATAATACAAAGAAACAAACACAATAAGGATCAGCACAAGCGCAATCAAGTACACATAATAATCTTTGAGCATCTGTACAGCTTCATCAACGGGCTGCAGCGATGCCATTGAGAAAATGTAGCTCGTTTGACCATTATGATCTTTTATAGGGTCAATGAATAGTTTGTATTTAACATCGTTTTGAGTAAAATCAAGTATTTGCTGTTGTCGATAAGGCTCCAAATCTTCGTCGAATAATAAGTTGGCTTGAAACTGCTTCATCCTTTCCATAAACAAACGATTGGTATACATGAAGCTGGAAGATTCATTCCCTTTGGGTAAACGCACCTTTGTAATCGTTCCGCTCATCATCAAATCAGGAATGGGGTTATACTCTATTTCAGGATTCATATTTGTATACTTTCGAGCAAAATCAGTTATCTCCTGTTGTGAATAAGAATCCAAATCTATGTCGAGGTAGGCTTGGTATTGCTTCATTTTTTCCATAAACATACGATTGGTATAGATGAAGCTGGAAGATTCATTCCCTTTGCGTACAAGCATCTTCGTAATCGTTCCGTTCAATTTCATTTCAGGAATGGGGTTAAATTCTATTTCAGGAATTTGAGCATCCTCTTTTTTTTCTGATTTTTTGATTTGTAATGCGAGCTCGTATAATTTTTTAGCTATAATCTCATTTCTCCAATTATCTTTGCTATTTTCTACATCCAGTTCATAAGGTATTAATGCTGAATCAGTTGCATACATAAAAATATTAACAGCTGTTCCGGGCTTTAACAGTTCTGATAACTGATTTTGATCTGTATTTAATACTTCTTCAATGCTCATCAAATGATACAAAGGTACCGATATGATTTTATTTGACCAATCTGGTTCATATTTATTAATATCTGTTTTTACTTCCAAATAAAAATCATTTGCATTTTTTAAGTTGCCATAGCTGTCTAAAGTGGTAATCCACGTGTTATTTTCACGATAAAAATCTTGCTCCAACTTCTGAAGCGCTAGAACATTTCCATCGCTATTTAACAAATCCGTTTTAAAGGCTTGAATATTAGCTTGTATATCAGCTACTTTTCGATTCGCGTAATATTGTTTGAAGAAGATCGTTTGTCCCAAATAAACAGCTGCTAAGATGAATAAGCATAACAATGTTGTTAATGTAAATAATTTAAGTACAATGCTTCTTCTCATAATTCACCGTTAAATTTATAGCCGGTTCTTACAATGGTTGTAATCACTTTCGATTTATCGCCAAGCTTGTTTCTTATATTACGGATATGCGTATTTACTGTGCGATCATCACCTTCGTATTCGTATCCCCATATTTTCGTAATAAGTTGCTCCCTCGTAATGACAATTCCTTTATTTTGCATTAAATAAGCTAAAATTTGAAACTCCGTGTAAGTCAGATATATGTCCACTTCATCTATGGTCAAAGTTCGAGAAGGCAAATGCATACGTAAACCGTTTACCATTAAGATGCTCGTTTCTTTATCAGTACTTGATACTGCGGTGTCCGTCGATCGTTCTTTGGGGTATCTGCTGTCCAAAAGTCGTTTCGTTCTCGCTAATAAAACAGGCGGACTGTACGGCTTAGTGACATAATCATCCGCACCTAATTCGAATCCGAGCAATGTATCATCTTCGTCTACTCTTGCCGTTAACATAATGATAGGAACGTTGGATGTTTTTCGTATTCGTCTGCAAACAGACCAGCCATCCAGCCCCGGCAGCATAATATCAAGAATGATTAAATGAACCTCATTGGCTTGAAATAAGGCTAATGCTTCATTGCCGTCCACAGCCTCTAGCACATTATAATTCTCATTCATCAAATAATCTTTTATAATTTCCCGTAAAATATGTTCATCTTCCACGATTAATATCGTTTTTGCCACTTCTATTGTTCCTCCTATGTAAACTGTCACTTTGCATACAAATCGTGATTTTATTGTTGNNGAACGGTTATCTTTTATAATTGTATTAAGCCTATCACACTCAGATGAAGATGGCGTAAAGAAAATAAAAAATAGTGAGCCGATTTTTCGACTCACCTTCCATATTTAATATAATAAATCAGTCCCCGCTTTACTAAGTGTTACCTTATAATCGCTGGAAACCGCAGCCAGATCATGCATTCGTCCATGTCCATCATCTTTGGACGCGAATACAATATCGTGCCGTAGCATATCCATAATCATTTTGCCGATGAACTTGTGCTCTTATTCCGCATATTTCTTTTTGAACTCTTCATTAAATTCCCATAGATCCTGGTAAGATCGTTCGAGCATTGCGTTTACCAAAGTCAGTTCATTGCCCTCTTTTTGTACCGCTACGTTATAATTCCCACGTTCATCCTTGATCAAATCCTTATACAACTCAACATTCAAAGTTAACGTCTCCTCTCTGATTACCTAAGGGATAACACCGTAAGAACCTACCCTTACAAACTTGATGTCAGCACTGTTGGCTCTGTAGTGAGTTGTACGTTTCCTGCTACAGCTCTGGAGATCATGCAGGAGCCTTCTGCTTTGTGCGCGATACGAATTGCTTTATCAATATCGTCCTGCGACGCATCTTTGGTAAATGTGATTACGGGTGAATGTTTGATCGCTTCGTATGTAAACATGTTATTCGTTACATCAACCGTCGCCTCAGACGTCAATGTCAGACTGGAAGTTGTAAGCCCTGCTCGCTCCAACATTGCTGCAAGGGTAATGAGNNGAGGTTGCCGCGGCACCCAGTAGCATCTCATCCGGATTCGTTCCAACTCCGGGTCCTCCCATTTCCTTCGGAATGGAGATTTGAGTCTTGAGCTGCCCGGCTTCAATGGTTCCGTCACTGTTACGGCCACCGTTCCATACAGCGTTCAATATAAATGGGTGTTTCATTTCTAGATGTCCTCCCTATCTTGATATCGCACGAAATAGAATACTTTACATGCTAACATAGAAGAATGCTGTGAACAAACAGAGGTGGCTATATCATCTTGATAAACGATACGGATTTCAAACATCTTCAGCGCGCAAAAAAAGAACCTCGATCAAAAGGTTCTTTTTTTTGCTTTTTTAAGATTCATGGAGCTCTGACATTACTTAATAACTACATATTCCAAGTTCACAAGTTTTGCGTAAGCAATAATTTGGTCTGTTGTTAGAGTTAATGAAACAACGGTGTGGTGACCACCACCATTTTCAATCCAAGCCTTAACCCCATCTTGGAAGTTTGGTTTAACGTTCCATAGTACACGAGCTACTGGAAGGTTTGGAGCTGGAACAGTCGGCTCAAACGTAGTAACTTCGTTGATCAAAAGCTTGTAATGAGTACCAAAGTCAGCCATGGAAACGACCACGCCGTCACCCGCTTTACCATCAAATACTAAACGAGCTGGATCGTCCTTACCACCAATACCTAATGGAGAAACGATAATTTTTGGTTTGTTGCTTGCCAAAGTAGGATCTACTTCTAGCATATGGGATTGAAGAATGGATTCTTGACCAACTGTTAATTCATAAGTGTAATCTTCCATAAAGCCAGTGGATTGGTTATGGCTCATTACTTTAAGCAAGCGATCAAGTGCTGCAGTCTTCCAATCGCCTTCCCCAGCAAAACCATATCCTTGTGCCATCAGACGTTGAACAGCAAGTCCTGGAAGTTGTTTCATGCCATACAAATCTTCGAAGTTCGATGTGAAGGCGTTATAACCACCTTGGTCAAGGAAACGTTTAATAGCGATTTCATAGCTTGCTTGAACTCTTACACTAGCTTCCCAAGCTTCTTTGCTGTTAGTTCCATAATCAAATTCATACAGCTCTGAATATTCAGCGAACAAGGCGTCGATTTCTTCTTCATTAACTTCATTAATGATTTGTACAAGATCGCCAATACCAAAGTAGTCCACAGTCCATCCAAATTGAATTTGGGCTTCAACTTTATCTCCTTCTGTTACACCAACATTACGCATGTTGTCACCAAAACGAGCGACTTTGATGTTGAAGCTTTCGTTATAAGCAACGGCTACGTCCATCCATTCTGCAATTTGCTTTTGGACTTCAGGGCGTTCCCAGTAGCCTACAACCACTTTGTTTTGTTTGTTCAAACGAGCGTTAATGAAACCATATTCACGGTCACCATGAGCTGCTTGGTTTAGATTCATGAAATCCATATCGATCGTTGCCCAAGGAATACTTTCATTATATTGCGTAGCTAAATGAAGCAAAGGCTTTTGCAGCATCTTAGTTCCGCGAATCCACATTTTTGCAGGCGAGAACGTATGCATCCAAGTGATGACACCGGCAACATCGTCACGGTAATTGACTTTTTTCATGATGTTCGTGATTTTATCTGCACTGACAGCCAAATCCTGTAACACTAGTGGGTAAGGCAAAACTCCGCTTTTATTCAAAGCATCTGTCATCGTTTGTGCGTGTGCTTTAACTTCAGCCAATGCTTCTTCCCCATAAAGATGTTGTGAACCTACGAGAAACCAAAATTCCTTGGCTACTGCTGTTGACATATTCATCCTCTTTTCATTAAGTTTTATGGTTTGATTACTTTTGACCGTAGTAAGCGTCTTTTCCATGTTTGCGTAAGTAATGTTTATCTAAAATACGTTGTGGCAATTCCTCCGTTAAATGGTTCAACTCTTTTACAAATAAATTCATTTTGGATACTTCATCCAACACTACGCTGTTCATTACCGCGGATTTTGCATCTTTTCCCCAAGTAAATGGTCCATGGCCCTTAAGTAAAACACCGGGAACCGCCATAATATCTATCCCACGCTGTTCAAAGGTTTCGATGATTACATTGCCCGTTTCTGCTTCGTAACAACGATCGATTTCCTCTTGCGTCAAGAAACGCGCACAAGGGATAGAACCATAGAATGTATCGGCGTGCGTCGTTCCCATTACAGGAACATCAAGTCCTGCTTGAGCCCAGATGGTCGCCCAAGTGGAATGCGTGTGCACGATCCCTCCGATTTCAGAGTAATGCTTATAAAGTACTGCGTGAGTAGGTGTATCGGAAGAAGGTCTCATATCCCCGTCAACCACATTGCCATTGAGATCAACAACTACCATGTCGCTTGCTTTCATCGTCTCATAACCTACACCGCTAGGTTTGATTACGAACAAACCACTTTCGCGATCGATTGCGCTTACATTTCCCCATGTATATTTAATAAGTCCTTGTTTCGGCAATTCCAGATTGGCTTGAAAAACCTCTTCTTTAAGTTGCTCTAACATCTTGCTCCCTCATTTCACACTAAATTGTCGACAGCGGACTGCTCAATCGCTAAACCTTTTTTATATCGTTCGATAAAGGTTTCGAACCCTTTAATGTCGGCTGCATCTGGATGAATCTCTTCTGCCCTAACATCTTTGAACAATTTTTGATCAAGGAAGTCTTCTAAGCTTTCTTCCTGATTTTTGTTCATCATGTAAGATGCGAGAATAGCCATGCCCCATGCGCCGCCTTCTCCAGCGGTCGACATTACGGAAACAGGGACATTCATTGATGCTGCCATCATTTTTTGGCCCACTACCGGAGTCTTAAATAAACCACCGTGACCTAAAATGCTGTCGATAGCAACGTCTTCTTCCTTCATCAAAATGTCCAATCCGATTTTCAAAGCTCCGAATGCAGTAAACAAATGAGTCCGCATAAAATTAGCTAGATTGAATTTGCTTTCAGGCGAGCGGACAAATAGTGGACGACCTTCATCAAGCCCGGTAATATTCTCACCTGAGAGATAACCATAGCTGAGCAATCCACCGCCATCAGGATCTGCTTCCAAAGCTTTATTTAATAGCACGCTGTACAATTTATTGGCATCTACTTTGTGTCCCATTGCTTCATAGAACTCACGGAATAATCCGAGCCAAGCGTTGAGGTCACTTGAACAGTTATTCGCATGAACCATACCAACCTGACTTCCGTTCGGAGTAGTAACCATATCGATTTCTGGATAAACTTTAGAAAGTTCTTTTTCTAATACAATCATGGCAAAAACAGAGGTTCCTACAGAGACATTCCCGGTGCGTTTTCTCACGCTATTCGTAGCAACCATCCCGGTTCCGGCATCCCCTTCCGGAGGACTAAGCGGAATACCTGATTGTAATTGCAGTGATGGATCCAAAATTTTAGCTCCCGCTTCTGTTAATACACCTGCTTGCTCCCCTGCAACATACACCTTAGGAAGTAGCTCACTGGTCTTCCACAGATAACCTTTGCTTGCAACTAGTTCATCGAACTGATTTATCATGAATTCATTATAATTTCGTGTGGATTCATCAATTGGGAACATACCCGAAGCATCCCCAACACCAAGTGCTTTACTTCCAGTCAATAACCAATGAATATACCCTGCTAATGTCGTAACAAAACGTATCTGTGGCACATGTTCTTCTTCATTCAAAATCGCCTGATAAAGATGAGCAATGCTCCAACGTTCTGGAATATTAAACCCAACCAGATCCGTTAATTCTCTAGCTGCCTTACCCGTTGTTGCATTACGCCAAGTCCGGAATGGAACTAACAGCTCATTGCGCTCGTCAAAAGCCATGTATCCATGCATCATTGCAGAAAAACCGATTGAACCGACGGTTTGAAGGGTGATTCCGTAATTTTGTGCTATTTCATCCTTCATCTCGCGATAAGCGTCTTGTAGACCTTTGATAATATCTTCCAAGTTGTACGTCCAAAAACCGTCCTTCAACTGATTTTCCCATTCGTAACTTCCTGAAGCGATCGTTTGAAAGCTATGATCAATAAGTACAACTTTGATACGCGTGGACCCAAATTCAATACCAAGCGAAGTTTCTCCCTTATTAATCGCTTGTTCGATGCTTAATCGATTCGATATCACGTTAGTCACCTCTCTGAGAGCGCTTTTTTAAATGATCATGATAAGAATTTGCTTTCTTAATTGACAGCTATAGTATAAAATTTGTACGTATATTTGTCAATTTAATAGTTATATATACATACAAATATGGATATAATAATGATTTCACTCTACACTCATGTGACGTTTTATGATCTATAGCTCCGAAATAGTTACAATTTGACTTAAAAAAAGAGCCCCTTTCTATTTATTTCGCAGTCATGCTATAATTTGTACATACAAATTTATCGAATGTACGAATAACTTAGCGAACAAGTATGGAAAGAGGAATTACATGAAACCAAAGTATCAAGTGATTATAGATGATATTAAAAGCAAAATCCTTTCGGGAAATTACAATGTTGGAGAACAAATTCCTACTGAGTCTGCCTTGCAGTCGATGTACGAAGTTAGCAGACAAACTGTTCGAAAAGCTATTTTAGAACTATCCAACGAAGGATTCCTGCGAAGCGAAAAAGGTTCTGGCACTTATGTCAGTAACCAATATCGATCGAAGACCGGCTTGAGTTCCCATAAAAAGACGATCGGTGTCATCACGACCTATATTTCCGACTATATTTTCCCCTCCATTATCCGTGGGATAGAGAGCCGAATGAATGAAGATAATTATTCACTTCTATTAGCAAGTACGAATAACGATGTTGCTCAAGAAAAAAAGGCTCTGGAAATGATGCTGTCCTACGGTGTGGATGGTTTAATTATCGAGCCTACAAAAAGTAATCTATATAACCCCAATATCGCTTACTACCTGTCGTTTAAAGAGCAGGATATTCCGATTATAATGATTAATGCTTTTTATGAAGAAATAGAACTGCCTTATCTTTGTCTTGATGACGTGCAGTCCAGCTATCTGGCAACAAAAGAATTGATAACCAAAGGGCACACTCAAATAGGGCTCATTGCAAAAATGGACGATTTACAAGGGAAGTATCGGATGAAAGGGTATATTAAAGCGCTCGAAGAAGCCAAATTACGGTTTTATCCAGAGCAGATTTTTTCATTTATCACGGAGTCAAAACACACGCTTTCTACTGATTTGAAGGATTTCCTGAATAAAAATAGAGAGACGCTCACAGCCATTGTTTGTTATAATGATGAGGTCGGGTTGGAAGTGGTCAATGCCTGCAGACAGTTGGATATCTCTATTCCGGAGGAATTATCGATTATTGGGCAGGACAATTCCTATATCGCTAAAAACGCGAACATCAAACTAACTACTTTGACACATCCACAAGAAACTATGGGACGAGATGCAGCAGATTGGGTCATCAAGAAACTGCAAGGAAAAAAAGACCTGCCCAACAACACTTATTATCAACCCGTGTTAATTGAAGGTGAAACTGTAGTTGAGAGATAGGATACAATTTGAATAGATTGCGTTAATCTTCATATTTAAAAGATAAGCAACCCACCAAATATGACTAGTGGGTTGCTTTTTATTTTGTCTCTAAATTAAGCGGTCAGTCTCCAATTCCCGTTTCAAAAACGCTAGCCGTTCCCTTTTACTCGCCGCGACTCACACGAAAACCTTGATCAGGGCCCATGCCATTCGCCTCGAACTTTCCCCGAAAAGATATCTCGTTGTTGGTGATGTTGCCGATCCAACCACCGCCCTATAAGTGCCCCAGCTATCTACGACATAATATTCTATGAGTGAGTTTTTCGTCCACCCATAGAGCGTCAAATACCCATTGCCTGACGGCGCCCAGACGCTAGCATTGTAGTTTATTGTCCTAGTTGGTGATCCGGTATTCCAGCCTTTACCAACAACAAAATTCCCGGTATTTGACCAACTATTGTTCTTTTGTGGTTAGAAATGGAACCATGGCGACTGCATCAGGACGATCCCCGTATACTAGACTCGGTTTTACAATACCGTTTTTTTTTGCCACTCGCTTGGGCGATATTTTCTCCCTTTTGCTTGGATTCAAGAAACGGTTTGTTTTTAAACGGCATTCCAATTCGACCTGAGATATAGCATCCTTTAGGTATGTTCAATTTGTTCATAGGCTCCACCATGATTTTCACAGGTTCAACATTCAGCTTTTCGAATTCTTCCTTGCTGTATGCTGACCATTGAAAGGAACATTGATCCGTATAAATCTTGTCTTCCGCCCAATTAATACACCGAACCTTACAGTTAGATTAATGCTTGTTCGTGAAGCTTCCTGCAATGGAAGAATAAAACACCTACAAGTACGACATTATAAGCTAAAGGAATGGTCCAGTTTGACTAGGAGGATGAGGAAAATAAAAACAAATATTTCGTTCATTCAATCCGTCATGATTATTATGCTAAGCACAGGCCTTCTAAATCATGTCATTATCATCCCTATCCTATTGGACGCGGCAAAACGTGACGCTTGGATATCAGTACTGCTCGCTGGTGCATTTGCGCTAGTTTGGATCTTTATCCTGCACATTGGTAGCACTAAAATCAATAGGCAGCATCTATTCGCTTGGCTAGCAAAAGCTTACCATCCCATCGTTGGTCGTATTCTTGCGGTAGCCGCTTGTATATATTTGTTAGTCGTATGCATGCTTACAACCAGGGACACCATTTACTGGGTGCATCTTACCTTCTCTCCAGAGACGCCCATACTGATACTTACGTTCATACTACTATTGATTTCTGCAATAAATGCTTATTTAGGTATTCACTCCCTCGGAATACCGCTGGAATTTTGCTCCCTTTTGTCATTATTTTGGGCTTTTTCATAATGTTCTCTAACACACCGCATAAGGATTATTCCTTATTAAAGCCGATCCTTGAGCATGGCATGCAGCCAGTTTGGAGCGGGTCTATGTACGTAGGAGCAGGTTTTGTTGAGGTCATCATGCTTTTCTTTTTGCAACATCATATCAAATCTCGATTGTCATATTTATCGTTTATGATGATGGTCCTACTTATCTTAGGACTGACCATGGGACCGCTTATTGGTGCAATTGTTGAATTTGGTCCAGATCAGGCTGATAACCTCAGATTTCCCGCGTATGAAGAATGGAGATTACTGACTATTGGTGGATACATTGAGCATCTAGACTTTTTTAGCGTTTATCAATGGTTCAGTGGTGCTTTTCTGAGAATTTCCCTGACCATGTTTCTGATTCTTGATATATTTCAAATTCAAAGCAGAAAAGTGAAAGTGTTGGTACTAGGAAGCATATCAACAGCTACTGTAGTGTTCACAGCCATTCCTTTTAGCGATCAATTTTTCCTAAAAATGTTATCTTCCTATATACTTCCCTTTTCTTTATGGGGGGTGCTGGTTTTTTCAGTGATTATTGCGGGGCTGATCAGCTTGGCTCAACGAAAGGGGAAAATAACATCATGAAGGAGCATGAGCAAAAGGAATCTAAAACGTTCGAGGAGGTGTTCACACGATTATTCGGTTCAAGCTCAGATATTAAGCGAATCACATTCTCTTTGTCACACTCGGACTATGCTGTACAACTGGTTTATTGTCAGGGTTTATGTGATGAAATCAAGGTGGAACAATCCATCATCCCCGAATTAAAAAACATCCCGGAACCTATCCTCTTATCTCATGAACTGGATCTTGAGCAAAAGGTTTCGTTCTACATGATTCCCCTTCCATCAAGTGAAATTGAAAGATCGATGATAGACACAGTGCTAAATGGTAATCTTCTCCTTTTATTTACGCCTTCGAATTATTTCTACTCTGTAAAATTGGCAAATCCACCTAAACGGGAGCCGGAGGAACCAAATACAGAAGTGTCTACAAGGGGGCCTAAGGATGGCTTTACAGAAGAATCATTTACCAATATTGCTCTTATTCGAAAAAGACTCAAGACCGAATTATTGGCAGTTGAAGAATTTACGATTGGAACCCAAACAGCGACTGAAGTTCATCTTTTATATCTCAGGGAGACAATAAAGCCTCATGTTTTGAATGAGATCAAGACAAGACTGTCCGATATTCAAATCAAGGGACTAGTGAGCAGTACCCAGCTTGAAAAAAGTCTGACTGGATTTACGTTANNAGACCAGACTATGCAGCGAATTCACTGCTTCATGGCAAATTTGTGCTATTGACGAATGGTTCACCTACGGTGATTATGGCGCCAGCGAGCTTTAGCTTTTTGTTAAATACGTCGGAAGATGCGCATATGGTAAATGTTTTTGTTGCTTTTACTATGTTATTAAGAATATTTGGAGTAATGCTTTCCCTGTTTTTACCTGGATTTTGGATCGCGCTCACTACGTTTCATCAGGATCAAATCCCCTTTACATTGCTTGCAACGTTAGTAAATTCGAGACAAGGAGTCCCTCTTCCGGCTCCCCTAGAAGCGATGGTGATGCTCATTTTATTCGAGATTTTCCGGGAAGCAGGTATGAGATTACCTACCGCTTACGGCCAGACCTTGTCGGTGGTAGGAGGTTTAATAATCGGTCAAGCGGCCATTAGTGCTGGCATTGCAGGTCCAGGGACTATTGTGGTTATAGCAATTTCAGTACTGGCCACCTTTACATTGGTGAATCAGTCATTAGTTAGCATTGTTAGCTTATTACGAATTGTAGTGCTCTTGATTAGCGGGTTTCTAGGGTTGTTTGGTACGATGACAAGTCTACTTGCACTGATCCTCTTTATGGTCAATTTACGTTCTTTCGGCACTTACTATCTTTCCCCTCTATCCCCGCCGCATTTTAAGAAATTTTACAAGGTTATTTTTAGAATGCCGTGGGGTAAGGGAAAGCTCGCGGATAATACGGGAAATAAAGGAAGAGAACGATCATGAAATTGATCCGATGCATTCTTGTTACCGTTCTACTCTCCATGCTGCTTACAGGTTGTTGGGGATCAAAAGAAATTGAGCATATGGTCTATGTAAATACATTAGGAGTCGATTATGTAGATAACAAAGTCGTTGTTTATATCCAAATGGTTAACTTTAGTGGCATTGCCAAGAAAGAGGCAGGTCAGAGCCAGGAACAGAAAACTTTCGTCGGTAAAGCAGAGGGCGATTCGTTTGATTCAGCGATATTCAATTTATATGCTACTAGTCCACAAAGAATTGTCTGGAGCAATGTGAAAACAATCGTATTTAGTGATGCAGCACTAAAGAAAGGAATGTTGTCAATCAAGTATTAGACGTGTGGGATCGATATTATGAATTTCGTTATACTGTTTGGACGATGGCAACCACAGAGCCCATGGAAAAAGTGCTCAATACCCCGTCGATTGCCGATCTATCGGTGATTTACTCGCAGCTTAACAGTCCAATGCGAACCTATGAACAGAGCTCAATTATTGCTCCGCTTTATCTGTATAAGATTATATGGAAGTGGAAAGAAAAAGCCGAAACGGTGCTGTTGCCATATCTTGAAATTTCGCCGGACTGGACCAGTAACAATAAGCCTTACCCTAACATCAGCATGTCTGGGATCTGTTTTCTGCATAATGAGCAATTTAGGGGCTGCTTGAAGACTAAAGATATTGTAGGTATTCGATGGTTGGAAAAAAAGACACAAAGAACACCACTGGTTATCAAAGATGAAAAAACCGTACTTGCTGTGATCGTCATGTACAAAATTAAATTCTCTATTCATCCTAAGATGAAGCATGGCAAACCTGTCTTCGATATAAAAGTGTCAATGCAAGGCACTCTTCCACAGTTGATCTCAAACCTTAATAAAAATGATCTTGAACTGAAAGCGATAAAAGAAATTAATAAACAGATTATGGAGACTTACTTGAAAGGTTTAGAAATGAATGCCGATGTCTATGGACTATCGAGCATATTCTATCGCGACATGCCGAATGAGTGGAACAAATTGAATGATAAGGGGAAATTACCACTCGATTCAAATAGCATTGACAACATCGACATCAAGGTGAATCTGACCAGTGGTGGTATATCTAAAATTGAGTAATCTTATATGATTTAGACACTAGAGGCTGATAAACAACTTTTAATTAGCAAAGGTTGTTAATCAGTCTCTTAACTTGGTATGTTATGTAATGGGTAGTAACTAAAATGAAGAAATAAATGTACTCTGAATATCTATCAAAAGCTAAACCTAATAATTCAATGGTTGAGAAGATTGAACTTGTACAGTAGATCTACTCGATTGTAGATATCATGACACCCTACGCCAATATGAATAACGTATCATTGGAGATACACAATCAGGAGCTTGAACTATATATATCTGCAAATCCTAATGAACTCAAACAACTTTTCATTCCTTCCCAAGGTTGCTGCATATGGTTTGGATCTAATTTAATCGTAGTATTCGCTGCACTTACCTTCTGACCTGTTAGACCCAAATAAAATGTAACCGATTACAATTATGTATTTTATAACTATTTCATCATTCACAAATAGGATTTGGTTGCCCCAATCTTACAATTGGGGCAACCGTTATCCGTCTCAAATTAAGCTCTGCGAATTGTAAATTCAAAATCCATATCTACTGAAGGATCAATCTGATATTCATCAAGGACTGGCGCTCCCCAGCTGTCATCACCGCCAACGCCCATTTGACGACCGGCAATCGTAACAACGGTATGATGAATGTTCGGCAGCTCATAATGATGCGTCGCATTCTCCAGCTCCATAGCCGAATAGGGCGATATATTGGCTTCAACTGGCGCTGCGGTTGGTGCCGATATTATAATACCTTGGCCATGNNATCGTTGGTTATGGATACCTCGCGCACACCTGTGCGGTTGCCCGATTCCTGCGGTACCAAATAGGACGACACATTGTCCACCGCATGATTGTGAAAGCGACATAATCTCGCACCAAACGTACGGTCAATATAATTCTCTTCCGGCCCATTCGCATACCAATTCAGCTGGTAATAATCCGCAGGCACCTTGAAGGTTAAAGCGAAGAGGGGAAACTGCGGTAAACCCGGTTCTCCATGGTAGCTTGATTTTATCCTTATGCTTCCATCGGAGAACACCGTGTAAATGACACTTACTCGAACTTCCTCTGACACACTCAGTTTATAGACGTAAGTCACAGTCGCTCGGTCTTCTTCTTCCATAAGCTCAAAACTTAACGTTCTTCGCGTCAAACTTGCTGCAAACCAAGGGGAAGAGTCGAAATGCATTCCCGCACCCTTGTCGTTGTCTGTCATTGCTCTCCAAAAGAGCGGTGCCGGCGGCGACGAAATCATTTCCCGTCCCGAATATTTGACGGATATTAGTGTACCAGCCTGCTTTGAGAACATAACGGAGAAGTCACGACCATGAACGCCAATATTTACGTCCCCTTCAACTACGCGAAAATCATTCACAACAGGGGTTACCTTAGTATGTGTTGTAGCCTCATTTGTCAACTTGTTCTCCACTTGAAAAACATGCTGTCCAAAAGCGATTTCATAACCTGCGTTCGCCCATAACGAATCTTCCTTGAGCACAAGAGAAACATTTAAACTATACTCACCAGACTGATTAGTCTCTGGTAAATCAAGTTCTACATATCTTTCTTCTCCAGGTTTAACCTGGGCGAATACAATCCCACGATAGATTTCCCTGCCCTCATAATTCAGACAATAATTTAATTTATAAGCATCCAAGCCAACAAATAAGTTCTCATTTCTGATGGTAACGCCATGGCAATCCGGGGACAGTTTGACGTTCTGATACAGAAATTTCACTTCCTGCATTTTCGGAGACCATCTTCGATCCGCATACACAATTCCGTTTCCGGAGAAGTTGTAATCGGTTGAACGGTCATCGAAGTCTCCACCATAAGCCATGTAAGGTTTGCCATATCGATCATTTTTTACGATGACCTGATCCATGAAGTCCCAGATGAATCCACCTTGATACATTGGATACTTCTGCTCGAGTTCTGTGTATTTATGCAATCCTCCAACGGAATTACCCATCGCATGCATGTATTCGCAGCTAATATATGGCTTTAATGGATCCTCTTTTAAATACATTTCGATATCTGCTGCCTTCGCATACATCCGACTCTCCATATCGCTCGAATCATCAAATTCGCGGTTATGGAACACCCCTTCATAATGAACCAAACGGGTGGAGTCCTTGTCTCGAAAATAATTCGCCACATTCCGAATGACTTCTCCGGCAAAAGACTCATTGCCACAGGACCAAATCAGAATCGAAGGATGGTTCTTGTCTCTCTCTACCATAGAAATGGCACGGTCCATTACGATATCCTGCCATTCAGGCTTACTGCCTGGTATGTTCCAAGACGGTTCTACGACCCCCATTTTCTGCCATGATCCATGCGACTCTAAATTCATCTCGTCAATAACATAAACACCGTATTCATCACACAGTTCGTACCATAGCGTTTCATTTGGATAGTGCGACGTCCGTACAGCATTGATATTCGCCTGTTTCAAAGGCTTTATATCCCATATCATATCCTCTTTCGTAATGCTGCGACCGTAGCGGGAATTAAACTCGTGTCGATTGACACCTTTGAATACAATACGTTTACCATTTAAGTGCATAATCTTATCTATCATTTCGAATTTTCGAAAACCAACCTTTTGCGGCACGACTTCCATAAGATCCCCGGCTGCGCTATATACAGATACGTAAAGGGTATACAAATTAGGATCTTCTGCGCTCCACAGATGAACCTTTGATGCCTCAAGCGCAAGCGAAACGGAATCTCCTGCAACTCCAGTCTCACTACGAACCACTAGATTTCCTGCTTTATCCTTAAGCTCAAGGATCACTTTTGAAGCAGGTTTACCCATCAACTGTAGTACTGCTGTCAGCGTTCCCTGCTCAAACTGCTCATCCAGATCGGACTGAACATGAAGATCCCGCACATGAACATCAGGCACAGTATATAGATACACGTCGCGAAAGATCCCAGAGAAGCGCCAGAAGTCCTGATCCTCCAGCCAACTCCCTGTACTGCGCTGATAGACCTCAACCGCCAGCTTATTCTCACCTTCCGTCAAATACGGTGTCAGATCAAATTCACTCGGTGTAAAGCTATCTTCGCTATAGCCAACAAACTCCCCATTTAGCCATATATAAAAAGCGGATTCAACTCCCTGAAAAGAGATATACAGTGGACGTTGCTCCCAGCCCGCAGGTACTACAAAATATTTCACATAGCTACCTACAGGATTATGGTCCTCAGATATCATCGGAGGTCTAAGATGCTCATGACCATCCCATGGGTACATCGTATTCACGTACTGGGGTTGCCCAAAACCCTGAAGTTGGATATGTCCAGGAACCTCAATATCATCCCACCCTCTGCAGGACACATTCTCCTTATAAAAATGCGCCTGCCGTTCCATAGCATTGTGGGCGTAGCTAAATTTCCAACTTCCGTTCAGGCTATGGCGCCAACGCATTTCTCCAAGCCATTCAGCTTCAAGTTTCGTCTCGTAATACCGATGATCGGAGTGCGCGTGTATTCTGCCTACTGCATAAATGGAAGGGTCTGACAACCATTCCAAACTTGGAGCGACGCCCCGTTCAACCTGCTGCTTCATCTAATTCTCCTCCTTCTTTTCTTAAAGTGCTCGCTAACTTATTTAACTGAACCCGTCATCCCTGCCACAAATTGCTTTTGCATCATGAAGAATACAAGTGCAGTCGGCAGAGTCGTAATGACAATCGCAGACATAATCAAACCATAGTCAGGGGCATAACCCGATCCAAGATTCGAGATTAGAAGTGGCACGGTCATATTTTCTTGGGATTGCAATACGATCAATGGCCATAAGTAGTTGTTCCAGCTATTTAGGAAGGTGATAATCGCAGCGGCGGCATAAGTTGATTTCATCGTCGGCATATAGATGCGGAAGAATAAACCAAATTCCGAAAGACCATCGATGCGGCCGGCTTCCATCATATCCTTAGGAAACATTTTTGTGCTTTGACGAAAGAAGAAAATTAGGAATGCTGTTGTGAATGTCGGTAAAATGACTGCCGCTGCTGTATCGATACCAAGAAACGGTACCACACTTGATACTTTGGCGAACATTTGAAATAGAGGTACCATGATCGCTGCAAATGGAATCATCATTGAAGCTAGTAAAATATTAAATACGATATCTTTACTCCGGCTACGGTACATTTCAAAACCATATCCAGCCGCCG
>DJUJ01000005.1:0-11437 GCA_002438345.1 Paenibacillus sp. UBA6285 | reverse complement strand
TATTCTTAAAGAGATGCGCACCGGGCAGCAATGTCCCTTTAGTTACATCAACCGACTGATTCGTGGCACTAATAACCATCCAGATAAATGGAAAGATAGAGATCAGCGCAGCGATGATTAGAAACAGGTAAGTAAACATGCGTTTAGTTTTCATTATCTCTTGTCTCCTCCTACTTTGTTCTGAATTAGCGTCAGAATGAGCACCATTACAACAATCGAGTAGGAGACGGTTGCAGCGTACCCGAAGTCAGGCGTGTATTCAAAAGAAAGGTTATAAATATATTGGGAAATCGACATGGTTGCATTGCCGGGTCCACCTTTCGTGATGTTAACCACCTCGTCAAACAACTGAAGTGTTCCAATGGTCGATGTTATCGTCGTAAACAAGATAATCGGCTTTAAGAGGGGAATTGTAATTTTGAAAAATTGAGTAAATGCACTGGCGCCATCGATGTGAGCAGCTTCATAAATAGATTTGTCGACATTTTGTAGGGATGACAAATAGAAAATCATATTATAGCCAGTAAAGCGCCAAGTGATGGCAATGATGATCGTAACTTTGGCCCAGAAGGGGTCCGTAATCCACTGAATCGGTTCGCTGATTAAATGCAGATTCACTAGAAATTTATTGATGATACCTTCGGCTCCAAACATGTACTTAAAAACAACGGAGTACGCTACAAGTGACGTTACCGTCGGCAGAAATATGGCAGTTCTGAAAAACCCTTTGAATTTCAGTCTTTCGTCATTAAGCAGCACCGCGATAAAGAGCGCCAACACCAGCATGACTGGGACTTGTATAATTAAGTAAATAAATGTGTTTTTGACGGCTGTAAGGAACGTGGTATCGCTAAACAATCGAATATAGTTATCAAATCCGGTAAAATGAAGATTGCTTCCTCTACCCGTCTTAAAGGATAGAATTAAAGCTTGGATCATTGGATAAAAATAGAAAATACTGATCATGATGACCGGCACAAGAACGAATAACCAACCCGTCAGATGGTTCTGCCGTGACCCTTTAGAGCTCTTTTGTTTTTGCGGGCTTAGCCCTGTCTTTACAGTTTCCACTCCACTCCGCACCCTTCTGTCTTATATATTAGAGATGAAAGCCCCTGCTACCCATCCTTCTGTAGAATCCAATTTACAGGAGAAGAAGGAGCAAGGGCATCTGTTGTATAGCCTAAGTGCGATTATCGAATTTGAGTATCCGCTTGCTTCTGCGCATCTTTCAGAACAGTATCTACATCTTTGCCACCTAGGTAAGATTGCACCGCTACAACCATAATGTCCTCGATTGCGTAAGTGTTCATGCCATAGTTGACGTTAGGAATTTGCTCGGTCCATGCTGCAAAGTCAGATACGACCTTTTGGCCTTTGAAAAATTCATCCGCTGCTGAGTAAGCTTCACCGCTCGCCGCAGCTTTCAAGGTGCCGATAACACCAACTTTTGTATTCAACGTTTGATATAATTCAGCGTCAGAAGCAAAAGTCTTAGCAAGGAACTCCGCTGCTGCTTCTTTACCGTCTACATTCATTACATACCAGGAGCTACCACCAAGGTTGGATGCGTGGACTGAGCCTTCTGTTGTTGCTAGCTTAGGTAGTGGAGCTACTGCCCACTTACCAGATTGGGAAGCTTCGGCTTTAATCGAAGGTGTAATCCAGTTACCTGTCGGCACAGTAGCCACTTCACCACCATTGAATGCGCCTACAAATTGGCTCCAGTCCGAATTTACTTTCACGATGCCAGAATCCATCATTTCCTTGTACAATTCAAGTGCTTCTTTCAGAGCAGCGTTGCCTTCTATGGTCGGAGTTTGACCATCATCTCCCGTATACCATGCACCCGCCGATTGGATCATTACTCGGATAAGTCCAAGATCATTTGGATCAAGCGTCAGCATGCTTTTGCCGGTTTTCTCTTTAACAGCTTTACCGATCTCGATATATTGCTTCCAGTCGATATCCTGTAATGCATCCAGGCTGTAGCCTGCTTGCTCGAGATAATCTGTCCGTACATACATTCCAGTTACACCAGAATCAAACGGAACACCGTACTGCTTGCCGTCAACACTGGTCGGGCCAATCTTATAATCCGCAAAGTCAGCAGCCTTTACAACATCCGACAATTCATAAAAGGAATCCGGATACGCTTGCAAGAAGCTCTGCGCACGATAATCTTCGATCAGTACAATGTTAGGCAGACCCTTCGTGGAACCAGAGTTTAGCCCCGTGTTCAGCTTTTGAACGATATCAGCTTGCGCGTTCTCAACGACGTTAACCGTTACGTCCGGATTAACTTTCGCGTAAGCATCTTTGGCAACTTTCATAGCGGCAATGTTAAACGCCGGGTCCCAAGCCCAAACTGTAATCTCTTTTGGCTTGGTACTACCTTCGGCTCCTGAGTTACCAGAGTTGCTCGTTTCATTTTTCGTTCCACCTGTGGAACATGCCGACAGTAGAACCACACTAGCTAGCATTACGGATAATAATTTTTTCACTACGTAAACCCCCTTGATAGTCTGAAAAATAATAAAGATGGAAGCGTTTTCTCTGCTACGCCTCCATCTTATCATTTTGTATTCGTTTTCTTTGGCAGTATCTTTGTTAGCTTTGGTGATATTATTGGGTCCTATTTTGATTTTCATTTCGACTCTGGTACTATTTTTAGATTCATGTAAAATTTTTAGTTTTTTAACAATGGAAGCGTAATAACGATTTGTGTACCTTCATTCCGTTTGCTTGTAATATTAATCCCGTATCTCTCTCCGTATAACAATTTGATTCTGTCATCCACATTCCGTATACCGATCCCGGAGAACAGTTGGCGTTTGTGCTTCGACGCTGGTAGCTGCTCCTCTTCCAATAAATTCGGGTCAAGATCCATTCCATCACCGTTATCTACAACTTCACATACAAGTTGATCTTCCTGCACGGCAATCATGATGAGAATTCTTCCCTCATCTTTAAGGTTGAATGCATGAAAGAATGCATTTTCGATAAAAGGTTGCAGAATTAGCTTTGGCATATGATAATCCAAGCTTTCAGACTCCACAAAATAATTCACGCGGATCTTTTCACCGTACCTTACATGATTGATATACACATAATGCTTCAGCGATTCTAATTCCTGACTAACAGGTATAGTGGATTGAACATCGCTGACAGTATTTTGTAGGAGTGAGATTAGCGAATTTATCGTTCCTGCTGCTTTTTCCTTATTGCCCTGCTGCACCAGAAATTTGATAGAAGCTAGCGTATTATATAAAAAATGTGGATTGATCTGCATTTGGAGTGCCGCCAGCTCCGCATTACGCTGTTGCTTCTGGGTCTCCATCAGCTTATCAACATAATCATGAAGTGAATCAAGCATGAAATTGAAGGCGTTACCTAACTCCTTAACTTCATAGCTACTATTAGTGACATCTACATGATTATCGAACTCGCCTGTAGGAATACTCGACATCTGTTTAACGAGTACACGCAAGGACTTCGTCATTTTCCTTGTAATTAAAAATACAATAATAAGCGAAATTGCTACGATAGCCATAATCGTCAACGACACTGCTTTGGCATTTACCATCTGACCAGTCACAGCTTTCTTATCGATCAAATTCACCAAATAAAAATCAAATTCAGGCAAATATTCCGAGAACACTACTCGTTCATTCCCCATAACATAGACAGATTCTCCATTGTCTCCTGAGCTCTGTTCAGCAACTACTTCTTGAAGCAACTGTTGATCGAGCAGCCCAATTAACTCTGTCCTGTTGCTGGATACGATTTGTCCTTTTCCATTCAGCAACACAACATCATTACCTTCACTCGTAAAATTGGCATAGAAGGTCTTAAAATCGCTATCACGAATTGCAATGTACATAGTGCCATAGATACTGCCGGTCGTATGATCAAACAGAGCTTTAGAAGCCACTAACATGATCTCTTTCTTTTTAGTTTTACCATCCTCTTTTTGATAAAGTTGGTACAGAATTTGCTGAGGATGGGCCACTGTCGCTTTCGTAATCGTGTGGTTCTTCAGTTCTTCAGCGGTAGCAGACCAATACCAAGGATCGGTTGAATAACTTCTGCCATTCGCACCTACAATCATAATACCAATATCAAAGGCACTGAGGTTAGAGCGGACTGCACGCATGCTTTCTGTCATCTGGTAGGTTTTGATAGCAAGAGTCACTGCATCCGTCTCTCCCCCAGACAAATAGCTTCGGATGGCCCCATTCTGAGCTGTCATTGTAGCGCCCGTAGCTACAACGTTGTTGTAAGACTCCAAGTTTGTCTTCATCTGATTCAGTAGTTTGCCGTTCGTTATGCTGAAGGTCTTCAAAAATAAATTTTCTGACATACGGATCGTAATAGCCAGCGTCAGGAGTGATACGGTTACGATGCTAATGAGAGTCACGAGAAACAGCTTGAGAAATAAGCCCTGCTTTCTAATCTTGTTTATGATATTTCCAATCATGGCTGCGCTACGTCCCGTCTCCGGTACCGGCTCGGAGAAATGCCAGTTTGCTTTTTAAATACCTTGGTGAAATAACTCTGATCTGAATAACCCACGCTTGCGCTAATATCGGAAATTGATTTCTCCGTTGTCTCGAGCAACTCCATAGCTTTTTCCACCCGGACTTTGTTCAGGTACTCACTAAACCCTTCGCCATTATGTGCAGTAAAATAACTCGATAAATAAGAAGCATTGAAATGGAACTGTCTAGCTACTCCTGTCAGTGTGATCGGATCTGCATAATGATTCTGAATATATTCGAGTAGCTTCGTCATATTTGGGTTAACCGATGGATTCGTCTCACCAATAGTGCGCTCAACTTCACGAATGAATGCTTCAGTAACAGCAATAGCATCACTTGCATACAGCGCTTCATCTATTTTTCGGAAGTAGTCGTATTTGGTCTCCTCCAGACCTCCGATCTCACACTTCATTTTTCCAAGCGTGGTCGCTACGTTAAATATAAAGTTCCCCAATAGCGATTTGAATTCGAAAATATCAATGCGATAATCCATTGAACGCAGATGGACATATTCCAGAAACTCTGTAAATGCCTTCTGGAATTGCTTACGTCTCAACTGATCCATTAATTCTCCCATGTCAATTTCCTGATACGCTCCCGGAAGTCCCGGCAAATGATCATTCTCAATCAGACTTCGTTCCGGCAAGTAGAAACTGTATCGTGTAAGCTTCAAATAATTGTCACGATAAATCTCACCAAGTCTTTCAAAGTCCGCGAAGCTCTGACTGATGATAAAATGCGTTTCTCTCACACGATTTTCTATTTCCGCGATCAGATAACGGAGCTCAATCACAAGCTCGTCCCATTGTTCTGGATTAGCGTTGAGCAAATAAATAACCGAATCGTTAATGAACTTTAGTCGAATAAACACTGCATCGTCCAAAGCGAACTTATGGATTCCTCTTTCCAATTCAGTTGCGAAGTTTAGCTTGTCGCCAGAATCTTTAATATGTTTCATATCCGCTCCGAAAAACGCGAATTGTCTGTGAGGAAACTTCGAATGTAGCACCGTAGGTTCCAGCACAGATTCATATCCTGTCATGAGCTTCTCGATGACTAGTAAAAGTTGCTTTTCCTCTGGATCGGTACCTGGATCAGTCATCTTCATCCCTGCCATTTTAGCCGTTGTTTTATTTAGGATGGACAACAGGTAATCGGCTTCCAGCTTCGGCTTCAGGATATAATCCGCTACACCACTCTGAAATGTGGATCGGACGTAATCGTATTCACTGAAACTGCTTAATACGATGACTTCAATTTGAGGGTACTTCTCCTTTACGATCTTGACCAGCTTCTCCCCGCCCATAACAGGCATTACGATATCTGTAATAATGATATGAGGACTGATCTCGTCCATCATATTTAGTGCTTCAAGACCGTTAGAAGCCTCGCCGACGATTCGATACCCTTCTTGTTCCCAATCCAAAAGGTGCTTTATTCCCTGTCTAACTAACATCTCGTCATCCACAATCATAATCTTGAATATTGGTTTCATTTCTGCCCCCTTGCAGCTGTTCAACCTATTATTGTATTCATTCACTGTTTGAACAAATTTTATAAGCCTTGAAAATGATCAGAACGCCGTCCCTATCGAATATTAGTTGTAACCGTTTTCTTTTTTATCTGTTACTGCTCAACCCATCCGACTTGGAGCGACCTCTGTACAATTATAGCATTAAGACTACTTAAATTTGTTTAATCCAAATAATAGTCCTCACCAGCAATTATGGTCAAGTCCCCAATTTTTCATCAAATCCCAAGCACAAGCTCATTCATTTGAATTACAATAATGATATATCGTATTACAATAAATTATTGTTGATTTACGAATTGAATTTGTGTATTATATGGTTAACAAGTAAAGGAGAATGTCATATGAAAAAAAAATATCTATTCGCCTCTGCCCCCCTATTGTTAGGAATCATTAGTTTAATGATCTCGGGTATGGTGGGTTCAAGCGTGGGAGCAGATGGTATATTGCATGAGCCGGCTTTTTTCTTAATTCCACTTGGCTTCCTGTTTATTTTCAGCGGTATTATTGCATGGTTATTTATAGGTCTCGGTTCAGTCCTCCATAATAGAAACAAGATTTCATAATATCCTTGAGTTGAGACAATAACTTTTATAGTGATAAGAAAGAAGCCGCGAAATTCGCGGCTTCTTCTGCTTGGTGTTCATTTAAATTTGACATGGACTCTATTGACTCAACTTCTGCTGGAGTAAAACTGCCAGCTCTTCGGCTGTATCCCAAACTATCGGACGGATACTTTTCACATGTACAGAAAGGTTATTGGCATCGCTGCTGTTCACAGTCCAAATCACTGGAATGTTCAATCCGAGCGCATATCCAGCCGTAAAATACACTTCAGGGGATTGACTGGTTAAATCTGCGATAATCAGTTTACTCTCCTCTATCAGCTCCAAGGAATACGGTTCACGGTTTTTCGTAGTCGTATGACTTAACAAACGTGGCATATAACCAAACTGCTCGATTTTAGGAAGCAGCTTTTCCACCCACTCCGTGTGCAAATCCTCCGCATCCGACATTAGAACGATACATGGTTTTAATTTTTTGCCTCCAGCGATTGTCGCAGCTTCATTCCATCCCTCGTCTGTCAGCTTAAAGGTCATGCCTTCTCTGATAATAAACTGCTCGTTAATCAGCTTATCTATGATATATACCAGTTCTTGCAGATTGGGCGAATACGTCAGGTTATAGCTACTGGAGAGTGGTTGAATGACAACGGATTCCCCAGGAGCTTCAGAATGTCTGTATAAGTATCGCAGTAAACGGTTTCCTTTATCTTCAATCGTCACAGGAATTTTCGGAGAAATTACAACGGACTCTAAATCGTCGGCCGATAAACTGACCTTCTCACCACCATCTGTCAGCTCCCGTATATAAGCCGATACGATATGAAACATGTCACGTTTCTTTTGATGCGGGAGTGAATTAATGGGCTCATAGCAATCTCTCAATAAGTTATAGAACCCGTCGGGAGAACAATTACAACCTAAATATCTATCGTAATCGCCATCTGTTGTAGTGGAGACGATCTCATCACAGAACAAGCAGTATTTCTTACTCATGACAACTCATCACCTCTTATTCATTGATATCCCCTTACCTTACCAAGAATATCTTAAAAAGTAGACAAGAAGATATTTCCTTTAGTTGAGAGTAACCCCAACTATCGTTATAAAGGCAAATCCTTTTCCTTAAAGACACGTATGCCAATCGCATAAAGTACAATACCTACAACACCAAGAAGAGTAAATTGAATCCAATAATCGCCGTTATTTATGATTGCATCCGTATCAAATAATGTATTCAGTGAGATGTACTTAAATCCCTCCAGACTGCTATCTACCTTACCCATCAGTTCAAAGAGAAAGAAAGCAAGTGGGATACCTGCACCAAAAGCAAGTGAGTTTTTCGACAAATTGAAGATACAAGAAAATAAGAAAGAGATACTGCTGGTTGCAAACATTAAGAGAAATAAACCTACATTGAGCATAATCAGATCCGAAATATTAAAATCAATATCGCTCTGGAAAGCCTGAACAGAGACCACCCCTACGATGGATAAAATTGTAAACATTGCTACAAGANNATACTAAGTAGATAGCCTGTGTTCTGACCACTGTGCTTCTTTTTATAGGTGTTGATAGCAAGTAAGCCATGGAGCCTCTATCTACCTGAGACGCAATAAGACTATTGGCGGTCATAATCACAAAGATCAATGGCAGAATAACACCCTGCATCGAATAAAAGGTCTGAGAGAGCATGCCAAGGAAAGTGGTTGATCCTAACATGCTCGCAAGTGGTGTGTCCTTCACCATATCTGACATACTGGATAGCGTTTTTGGATCGAACACGGCAATGAGTACGCCACTAAACACACTCATAATTATCGTGAAAATAAGCCACAACTTGAAATTGGCTTTCAATGTTTGTTTAAAGATCGTTTTACTAAACATTAGTTACTCCCCCTTTAGTATAGACTTCTGAAGTATTTTTCGAGTGTGTACTTGTTTTCAGTGATAAACTTGATCTCATACCCTTTGAGCACTTTGAAGAGCATATTGATCTGACGATCATGTATCTTTACAATGACTTGATTTTGACTTTTACGTTGATCTACACAATCAAATGGCTCTGNNTGTTAAAAAGCGTTGGTAGTCCTCATGCGATGTAAACTCTATCTTGTACGTCTTCTCTTCATTGTGTTTAACCTCAAGGGTTGATTTCACGGCAATAATTTTACCGTCTTTAATAAGAGCAACCTTGTCACAGGTATGTTCAACTTCTTCAAACATATGACTCGACATAAATATCGTTTTGCCCTTCTTCTTTTCTTCGTTTAATATATCTACAAACTCAGCTCTCATCAGAGGGTCAAGTCCTGTTGTGGGTTCATCCAGAATCAAAATATCAGGATCAGCCATTAAGGTAGCGACAATTGCAGTCTTTTGCTTCATACCCTTAGACATTCTTTTCAAGTTAGCTGTTGGATCTAGTTGGAGTTTCTCTATGATTGTATTTGCATAAGTCATGTCTTTGAGTCCTAACAGCTCAGCCTGCTGTTTTAGGAATTCCGTTCCAGTTGGAGCATCGGGAAATGCGATCTCTCCAGGCGTATAGCCAATCATTTTCTTTATCTCAGCTGAGTCTTCCCAGCAGTCCATTCCGCTTATTCTTACACATCCGATTTGTGGCTTTAAGAAGCCCATCAAATGACGAATCACTGTGGTTTTACCTGCTCCATTTGTGCCGACAAAACCAAACACTTCACCTTTTTCAATCGAGAGATTGATATTAAAAACTCCGCGTCCTTGGCCATAATCTTTTGTCAGATCATTAATCTCTATCAATGGCATTATGGTTGGCACCTCCCTCTGAATTAGAGTTTCGGTCATAAAACTTCATAAAGTAATCCTCAAGCGTAAACTTGATCTCTGAGAAAAACTTCAAATCATACTCTGATAGGGTGTTTATGAACATGTTGATGTCGCAATCATTCACTCGTATTTCCGCTTGTTTTTTATGCGCTTTTAAAGAAGTGACTTCAATGTCTTTTAGAGACAGAACCTCTATACTAAAACGTTCAAACTCTTCTTTGGAGATGAATTCAAATTCAAAGGCTTTGCTCTCATTGTGACGAAGCTCATCGGCAATAAAGGTTGAAATTAATCGTCCATCTTTGATAATTGATATTTTGTCACAGGTAGCGTCAATCTCATTAAAGATATGGCTCGATAGTAAAATCGTTTTCCCTTTTTCTTTTTCCTCTTTGATGAAATCAATAAATACATTTTGCATGATAGGATCAAGACCGCTTGTAGGCTCGTCAAGAACAAGTACGGCAGGATTATGCATAAAAGCTGTTACAATAGCGAGTTTCCGCTTCATCCCTAAAGACATGCGTTTTAAACTTCCCGCCGGATCAAGTTCAAATTTTGAAATCAAATAATTAGTATGCTCCATATCATTGATGCCACGTAAATCAGCCATCATCTTAATAAACTGTGTCCCCGTCAGCGATTCAGGCAATGCAATTTCGCCGGGTAAATACCCTAGATTCTTTTGAATGTCACTGGCACTCTCCCAGCTATCCATTCCATTTACTAAGGTGTATCCCGTCTGAGGACGAGAAAATCCCATGATATGGCGAATCGTGGTCGTTTTCCCAGCTCCATTCGGTCCTAAAAATCCGTAAACCTCGCCTTTCTCAACTTGAAATGAAACATCGAAAACGCCACGCTGATGACCATAATCCTTTGTTAAATGCTCAATCTGCAACACAGCCATATAAATGCTCCTTTCTGACCAAATGAAATATTAGGATGAGGTTTCAGATAAAGGATTTCTTATTCCATCCATTACGAAATGAACTAAATTTTCGACTTCTTCATCACTTATTGAATAGTTCTCAAACAATACAAATCGAGACACAAAAAAGCTTCCAAAAACAGTCATTAAATAAATCAAAACCTGATCCGTGGGTTTATTTTTTAGTTCTCCGCGTTGCTTGAATTCTTCTACCACACGAGTAATTAGTAGAGATATATTTTTGATGAAATGTGGGGCAATTTCATTTTTAAGCTCATCTTTATAGATGATTTCCTTCACAAACACTCGAAATATCTCTTTATTCCTATCAAAAAATTCAATTCTATTCTTTAGAAATCCCCTTAAAAATTGCTCGAACGTCTTCGTATCCTCTGTTAAGACTTCACTAAAAACCTCGTTAGCCATAGAGGGTAAAGAATCTTTCACAAATGGCAGTATAATCGAGAGCAGAAGCTTATCTTTTGTTCCGTAGTGTTTAAAGATCGTACCTTCCGATACGTTTGCCAATTTAGCTATCTCAGCCGTAGATGTATTCGCAAAACCTTTTTCAGCGAACAACTTAATGGCTGTTTCAATTATTTTCTGCTGTTTTTCTGTCTTTGTCTTTTGAGCAGCAATTAGTGAGTCGAATAGATCTTGGGTCATTTTTTTACTCCTTTTTTAAGGATTCATTAATAAAGTGAGTGATTACTCACTCGAATATACAACACAAGAAAAAGAGAGTCAATAAAAAGTGAGTAATTACTCACTTTTAGTTCAGTGACCCCACCTCTGCAAACAGCTGATGTCGCATTTCGGGTAGGTTATGAAAGAGTCTCCCCATTCAGTCTTCCTTCATAATGTTAAAATTCGCAATAGGATGATCAAATTACACAAAAGATAGCCCTGATGATATCATCAGGGCTATCTGGCTGCTGAAAGCTCACGTTGGGTTCGTGAATGAACAATTTGATCGGGCCGCTTTTTTATTTCTTTTGATAGTGGAACCAATCAAAATAAGCTGTTGTTCGATTTGAAGAGAAGTTATACATCCCGAAGAAAA
>DJUJ01000237.1:3521-5616 GCA_002438345.1 Paenibacillus sp. UBA6285 | reverse complement strand
CCAGCGCGTCGATAAGGAGCGGCAAGCTCTTGGAACGGCTCTGCACTGCCACTAAGTATAGCAATAGCCAATCCGGTTCCAAGCATTCCAGCTTTCTCAGCACTTTCTGGAGAACCACCTACACCGATCCAGAGCGGAAGATTCTTCTGTAGTGGACGTGGAGCAATCTCCGAATCCTTCAGGGATGAACGGAAGGAGCCCTTCCAGTTCATAATTTCATGCTTATTAAGCTCGAGAAGCAGATTGATATTCTCGGCGAATAGTCGATGATAGTCTTCAAGTTCATACCCGAAAAGTGGAAAAGATTCTATAAAAGCACCACGTCCCGCAATGATCTCTGCACGGCCATTCGACAGTAAATCAAGTGTGGCGAAATCCTCAAATACGCGCACGGGATCAATGGTGCTTAATACGGTTGTTGCGCTCGTGAGCTTGATTCTATTAGTAACCTGAGAAATGGCTGCCAGAACTACTGGAACCGAAGAAATCACAAAATCAAGTCGATGATGTTCACCGACACCGAATACATCAAGCCCCGCCTCATCCGCCAACTTGGCCGCAGCTACAACTTCGTCCAGTCGTTGTTTCGGGCTGATCTTGTTGCCGGTATGACAATCAGCAACAATGTCTCCTAAGGTGTAGATACCAAACTCAAAATCGGATGATGGTGCTGCGGTTACGTCGTTACTCATGATCACAAACCCCTTGTTATTCATATATTTGATAAAGCTTGTCCATTGATGGAGGAATGTGATTATTATAACATAACAACTTACAAATTGTAAGTTTATGAGTAAATGTTTTTTGTTTGTAATTGTTCAAGACTTCGGGCAGTCTTTAGTATTATATTTGATCTTAAGGTTCTATCCAAATGAGAGGACAATTGCGGAACAGCTTTTGGGATTGGGAACGGGAATATGAGAATGAAATGGCTTGTAAGAGGAATAATATAGGCTCGGCTCGAACTTTGATTGCTCGCTTCGAACTAACGAGTCGCCGATGAATGTCAGGCAGAGCCGTTTTCTGTGAATTGGACCCCAAAATCCCAGTGCGAAAAATACAAATCTAATTTATAATTAATAGGTTATTGGTTTAAGAAATTAGAGAGAAGGACCGGGGGATATTATGGAACAGCAAGCGATTTGGGCGATAGGTATTTTCCTGCTGATTTACGGACTTATTATTTCCGAGAAAATTCACCGTACGATCCTAGCCATGTTAGGAGCTATTGTTATGGTAGCCATGGGCATTGTGGATCAGGAGACGGCACTGCATCACATTGATTTTAATACCCTTGGACTACTTGTAGGGATGATGATGATTGTAGGGATTACTGCAGAGACAGGACTCTTTAAATATGCGGCTGTGAAATCAGCTAAACTGGCGAAGGGGAAGCCAAGAAGAATACTCATTGCTTTGTTTATTATCACCGCAGTGGCTTCTGCTTTCTTGGATAATGTTACAACAGTGCTGCTTATGGTACCCGTTACCTTCAGTATTACAAGGCAACTGCGCATTCATCCGCTGCCTTTTTTGATGTCACAAATTATCGCATCGAATGTCGGTGGAACGGCAACATTGATTGGAGATCCGCCTAATATTATGATTGGCAGTGCTGTGAAAGAGCTGACTTTTATGTCCTTTATCAACAATCTGGCACCTGTGATTATCATCATTATGTTGGCGTATATCCCTNNCGGAATTGCAACAGAGCATTATGGACATGGATGAGAAGGCAATGATTACGGATCATAAGCTGCTACGAAAATGTCTAATTGTACTGGGAATTACGATTTCAGGTTTCTTTTTACATCAGGCGTTACATTTGGAGTCCGCAACGGTTGCATTAGCAGGTGCTTTTTTGCTGCTTTTACTAACCGGAGGGGAGCACATGCTGGAAAAAGCTTTTCGTAGTGTGGAATGGATTACGATATTCTTTTTTATCGGACTGTTTGTTCTGGTATCAGGACTGGTTGAGACGGGTGTCATCGCGGAGCTGGCTGCCAAGGCGATCGAATTAACTGGTGGGGATGTTCTCATGAGCTCGATGATGATTTTATGGGTGAGTGCGATTGCTTCTGCGTTTCTCGATAAC
>DJUJ01000237.1:3145-3496 GCA_002438345.1 Paenibacillus sp. UBA6285 | reverse complement strand
CCCTTTGATTCAGGAGATGGGGCAAATGGGGATCACCAATCTGGAACCTCTTTGGTGGAGTTTGGCTTTAGGTGCTTGCTTGGGTGGTAATGGTACATTGATCGGTGCCAGTGCCAATCTGATCGTGGCTGGATTAGCTGGAAAAGAGGGCTACCCGATTACGTTCATGAAGTATTTGAAGGTGGGCTTCCCTTTAATGATACTGTCCATTGTGATCTCAAGCATATATTTGTATTTAAGATATCTGATGTGAACAAGTGATTTACCTTGAATAATTACCGGCTGTTCCTACAGAGGTATTGCGAATGTAAAAGCGCAATACCTCTGTTTTTTTTGTAAATATAAGAAAGT
>DJUJ01000237.1:751-3052 GCA_002438345.1 Paenibacillus sp. UBA6285 | reverse complement strand
TAAACGCTTATCGTCCTAATAAGGACGCCGAAGGCGTTTATGCTTGACTCAGATTAGAAGGAGGGGTTTCGGTGGGAGAAGCGTTGCTGTCTATCTCAAATCTAAATAAACGTTTTGAGTCTACCGGAGGGCATGTTCAGGCACTGCATAATGTAGATCTCTATGTACAGGAGGGTGAATTCATTACAGTCATCGACCCCAGTGGCTGATTTTGAAGTGTTTACTGAGCAGTACCGTACATGAAAAAGCCGCCCAGAGGAAGTCTGGGCGGCTTTTCGGTCTGTTATTGTAGCGATTTATTTCACATCTTCTACTTTAAAAAACTATAGCAATGCTTCGATCGCTGGCTCAATATCCAGCGGATCTACAGTAGATTCGAATCTTGTAACTACATTGCCTTCACGATCAATTAGGAATTTAGTGAAGTTCCATTTGATTTCGTCATTGTTCAGTGCTTCCGGATCTTTGCTCTCAAGCATGCTTTGGAGCAGCTTTCCTGAAGAATGGTTCATGTCGAAGCCTTCAAATCTGGCCTGCTCCGTAAGGTGAGTGAAGAGTGGATGCTTATTTTCACCCTTTACTTCAACCTTCTCAAAGAGAGGAAACGTAACGCCGTAATTGATTTGGCAAAAAACATTCACTTCTTCATTGCTACCAGGTTCCTGCTCCCCAAATTGATTGGAAGGGAAACCAAGAATTTGGAAGCCACGATCTTCGTATCTCTCATAGAGTTTTTGCAGGTCGGAGTATTGGTGGGTAAACCCACACTTACTTGCTGTATTCACAATCAAAAGTACTTTACCTTTGTATTGCTCCAGTTCGATCTCTTTTCCACGAATACTGCGTGCTGTATATGGATAAATGCTCATGCTGCTACATCCCTTCAGTTATGTAATATAAATGCTAAAGCTGTCAGTGAATAAGAACAGGAAATATTTTTAATTATTTAATTGTAAACAATCAAAATATCGCTGTCAACTTCATACATAGAAAGGGATTGGAACCTTTAAAGCAGTGGTAGAATAGTATGGATATGGGTTATTTCATACTTCAAAGCCTATTCAAGCGAGTTGTTATAAGAATAATTGTACCTCATATTATTTTAATGCGTTAAAGCTGCTCAGCGTTACATAATCATCTTGCATCGGAAACATTTTTTGATTAAGATAGCAGAAACAAGCGCAAAAGACGCGCTGACATAAATAAGGACTATGACGAAGAGAGTAAGCATTATAGCGGATCTTAACAGGGAAGGCGTGCCGGAGACTGAGAGCACCCTCATGAGACGATTAATGCCGAAGTTCACTTCCGAGTCGGCCCCTGAAGTATTGTCACAGGATGTGACAGGTATGAGTAGGGAGGCCCGCGCCCCGCGTTACTGGGTGAAAGACAGAGTTAACCTTTAGTCAAGGGAATCCGATATTCTATTCCTTTGTGTTAGTATTCGGGTTAATTCTAAATAAGGGTGGTACCACGGCTCCTCGTCCCTTGCGACGGGGGGTCTTTTTGCGTTTCAAATTATAAATAAGAAGAGGGAGTGGAAGGGTAATGAGTAACGTGGAATTGGATGTTCTTAGAGGTCGTCTGGATGAAATTAATGGGCAATTGCTGGAGCTGATCTCCGAGCGGGCTAAAATTGTGCAGGAGATTGGCGTAGTTAAAGAAAAGCAAGGTGTGCCTAAATTCGATCCGGAACGTGAAAAGAAAATGCTGGATCAGCTCGTAGCGAGCAACAAAGGACCTTTCACTAACGGAACCATCCGCAGCCTCTTCAAACAAATTTTTTCAGCATCTCTGGACTTACAATCCGATGAACATAAAAAAACTTTACTAGTAGCGCGTAAGAGTCACAAAGAAGACACAGTGATTGTTCTACCGGGAGATGTTACCGTTGGTGGTTCTTCTTCACTGATGGTGGCTGGTCCTTGTTCCGTGGAAAGCGAACTACAGACCCGCACCGTAGCTGCTGCCCTGCAAAAAGCTGGCGTACGTGTAATGCGTGGAGGTGCCTTCAAGCCGCGGACTTCCCCTTATGATTTCCAAGGTCTAGGTATGGACGGCCTAAGAATATTGCGCGAAGCAGCGAATGACTATGGACTGCTGACCATCAGTGAAATAGTAGATCCAAGACATATTGAAGAGTCCTTAGATTATGTGGATATCATCCAAATCGGTGCACGGAACATGCACAATTTCGAGCTGTTAAAAGCGGTCGGAGAAGTCAATAAGCCAGTGCTGCTGAAACGCGGATTGGCCGCTACACTCGATGAATTCATACATGCAGCGGAATACATTATGTCT
>DJUJ01000237.1:0-729 GCA_002438345.1 Paenibacillus sp. UBA6285 | reverse complement strand
CAGGAATGCCATTTGCCAGTATTGGTCGATGTTACTCACTCCACAGGACGCAAAGATATCCTTATTCCTTGCGCAAAAGCCGCACTCGCAGCCGGAGCCGATGGCATCATGGTAGAGGTGCATCCTGATCCTGCAACCGCGTTGTCCGATGCCGCGCAGCAGTTGAATATTGATGAATTCAACACCTTCTTTAACGAAGTGAAAGCTTCCGGACTGTACCGTTAATTTAAAAAATATTGAATTTGAATGAAAATCCCAATGGACGCACTCGTCCTTTCCATCGGCGTTCTGTGTGGTTGTTCTGCTTAGTGCTTTGAGAGCCTTGACCTTTGCTTGGAGAATAGCCTTTATCCGCTTGACTGTTCAGGGAGCTGCCTCTTACCAAAACGTATGCGGATTATGGTCAGCTGTTCTTCGGCACAACAAGTTACTTCATTTATGAATTCGCCTATGATAGCGATCCGGATCATATTTTTATCGAGTTCCCTCACTCTCATGCGTGGGACCAATCCGCTGTCCATCCCATAGCCAAAACGATGAGTAAATACGCTGAACTTGGAAAAAAGGTCACGATTACCAGACTAAATGAAGATAGCTCACGGCTGGTTCAGCGGGTGGGTTGTCATGATCGACGTGAGTTATAGGTTGTTGTAGCAGCTTTCTCTTCGGGGAGGGCTGCTTTTTCAAATCAACGGTAAAAATCCCGTACATATGGGTGACGAGGCTGAA
>DJUJ01000041.1:24152-24340 GCA_002438345.1 Paenibacillus sp. UBA6285 | reverse complement strand
TCGCGCAGCTTGCGGCGCGAGCGAGGCTGCCGCAGGCAGTGCCGGCGCGGCGAAGCCGGCGGCAAGCGCTGGGCCCGGCGTCGGGTCGAATGGTACCCAGCCGGCGCCAGCGAAATAGACCTCCACCCAAGCATGGGCATCGCCCTGGGTGACCGAATACTTCGCCGGCATAGTGTCGTCCAGCAGGC
>DJUJ01000041.1:18849-24087 GCA_002438345.1 Paenibacillus sp. UBA6285 | reverse complement strand
AGTATGGCCATAGCTGTAGCAAAATGTACACAGTAGCCCTGTTTCTCCTCAAATAAGAAGTGATCGACAAAGTCAGATCCGGACGGTGGAACCGTTGTGTTCAACGTGTAGGAAAATTCATTTTGTAAGTAATCCTTAATGGCAGTTACGGAGTCATAGCGGTTACCAGAAGAAGCTGTAAACTTCTCCGCCAAATTTCTCACACGTACGGGTAACAAATCTGGCAATTGCAAATACTTGCCCTTAATTTCCTGTGGATCGTCGCTACTTAAACCACGAAGCAGCACTGGATCACTCTCAGGTAGTAAGGACTCGACTGTATATTCTGTGATTCGTGCAGAGCCTATCGAATCTGGCAGACGAAAACTCTCTCTGTCCATATTAGCCAGAACATATCCCAGCTTACTGCCGTTGGTGAGCCCAATCGACTCGACATCCGTTATTATTCCCGCATTGAATAAAGGAATCCCCCCAGAAGAAGGGGTGGCAAATTGTATCCGCTGTTGAAGTGTTTGCTTCCTCTTATCGCTGCTTAGCGCCGATGAAGGATGCTTTGAAAGGCCGGACAGATTAAGCGGCGCAAACTCTTCGCCCCCCCTGATCCATCGGCGTCCATCATAGTAAGCAATGCTCTCACCTCGCCAGTAAGTACGCTCGCTAGTAATAGCAGTAAAGACAGGTTCAGTACTGCGGGACAACGGGGCACCGAGTTCACCGTCATTAGAACTATACCCTGTTGTTCCTGAAGAAATAGACTCCTTATCTTCTGGCAAATGTCCTGAAGCCCAAGTCTGCAGTTTCTGAAATGCCGATTGGAGCGTAAGCTCGCTGGCTGGTCTTGCCCCAAATAGCTGCCCACCGAACCATGCCGTTGTCATCACGACTATAGCTGCTGCCAAAGTCAGCGCTCNNACGCAGCAGTCCACTCATCGCCTGCATCCAATAGATAAGACCCATCGATATCACAATATCCATAGTGGTATTGACACCAAACGCCATATCCAAGACCAATAAATAAATGATTGTAACAGCTGTGAATAGCACCGTACTCCCTCGGAAAAGCGCAAGCTGCTGCACTGAGGATACCAATAGCCCCCAGCCTACAATCAATATCATTAGCCTGCTAATCTCACTTATCCGAGAGACATGTCCTGAGAGAAGCAGAATGAGATCATTCGGAATTTCGGCCGCATAAATCCCAAGCCACCCTATCCCTTCGCCTCCACTGCATAAGTAAAACCACGCAGTGACAATTATAAGAAATTGGATACTTAACAGTATCCACCCCGGAATCTGAAATATCCCCCATAGCAGCAGCACTGCCGCCAATAGCATTAGAACTTGTAGCATATTGGCAGTATCTTCTAATAAAGAAGACCTATATAAAGGGAGTAACCATTCAACAAATAGCCCCATAATGGCCAAAGAGAACAGCAAACGATAGTACAGAGGCACTTTTCTCTGCTTATCGGCATGACTGTTCTCCATTTGCCCCAAATTGAACCGAAAGCCATTCATAGACAGTTCTGTATCACCCGGTGTTCCCTTAACGTAGCGTTGGTTTTCCGGACGATTCATGGTACTCTACCTCCCTGAACCTGAATGCTGGAAATGCATCATCCAGACAAGACATTCGTGCTCCGAGACGAGCCAAACTGTCCCCTATAGTTCCCTTCACAGGCTGTCGAGTCTCCAGTACCTTAGCCTCTTCATGCATCGGTGCCGGTTGGTCCCAGGCATAATAAAGTTCGACTTTCACACCCTGCACCAAGAACTTGGCAATGACCTTGGCAGATTCCGCTTCTAATCTTCCCGTAATGATGGCTACCGTCATCCCTGGAATCCAACCTCGGGAAGCATCTTCTAGCAGCTGAGACAGGTTTCTAGTTCCATCCGGTGAAATTTCAGTCAGAATGTCCAGCACTCTCCCTGGAATTTTACCTAGCCCTTCATGTCTAGCCATACCTTCTGGCCAACCGCCGCTAAACAACTGAACATAGGCGCCTGAACGCTCAGCAAATAGCATAAGACCCATCGCTGTCGACACCGCTTTCTCAAATGTCGGAGGCAAATCATCTCGGCTTCCACGAGGCATAAGAGCATCCGTAGGAACTTCGTAGCTGTGTGGATCATTAGCCAACACGATACAGGTCATTCTTGCCTTTTCCCGCTCCGGAACTTTGCTCTGCAGCGCTCCCGTTCGCGCACTATTCTTCCAGTGAATTCGGCTAAGTGGATCCCCAGGCTCATAATCCCTTGATTCCAATGCTTCATCACTACTGCTTCTTCCCCGTCTAGAGTACATGGTGTCTCCGGTCATAAAACCGCTATCTGGCACAGTTCCTCCAAAGTATAAAGGGGCTGGCAGCACTTTAAAACTCTGTCCTCCATCCGGTTCAGATCTACCCGTAAACCAACCCGGGAAGTCCCCCCAAGTTACTCTACAGCCCAGCAAGTGATGATGCCCACGGGATATATTTTCAATGGTGTATGTGTATGAAAAAGAACGTCTGAATCCAGGAAATAGCAGCTTTTGATGATGGCTGTCCCCCCAATAATCGGCAATGGTCATCCAAGGGAGAGGCAACCGAGAAGAGAAACTTAGCTGTACCTTCACATGAAGTGTATTTCCGGCCATCGGCCTTGCAGGAGTAATCGCGCGAACCAACTTTATCGTCCGCGGACCCGAGAGTTGAAGTACAAGTCCACCAAGCATAATAATGCCAATAACAATCAGGAGAAACAGCAGAGACGGGCCTCCTCGCCAAGCATATAAAGCACCTATAATTCCAGCGACGGTCAACATCCGTAACCATTCAATCAGAGCACTTCGGCTACGCGGATAAGAGAAGCTTATAACACTTCCGGCATCTTTCTTCTGTTGATCAATTAGTGATGAAGAGGACAATGGAACACCCATCCTTTGGTCATAGACTTGTTCCCAACTCAGGAACTTATTACTATCTATTCTTCCCATGAAAAAGGGTGCCCAGACATTTGTTTTTTTCTTTTTACTAGACAGCCTCAGCTCTTCTTTCAGAATGTTTTTACCCGGCGTTCCACTTCTGTAACGCTTATATTAAGCGGAGGATGACCCGCTGTCTCAAGCAACTCTCGTAGCGATACCCAAATCGATCCACCAATCATTTCCACCCTCGCGTCGATTGTCTTTTGAACATTATCAGAAAGGTTTAGAATCAGATCCTTGTTCGCCACGTCTGCGACGATATCTTTTCCGTTCCAAGTAATTTTTCCACTTCGACTGTCAGCATCCCAGCTAACTCGCCCTCCAAGCCGTTCAATTACAACACGAAGCGGAACCATATACTGTCCATTTTGCACGGAATATTCCCCTGGCTTCAGCTTCGTCTCCAGCTTCCCTACCTCTAGAACCAGTGGCTTCCCAGGCGAAAATAGTTCCGCATTCGGTGTGATATTTGATGCAATCCAAGCTTCCGAAGGCTTTAATCTACCCAAATTACTGGCTTTTGAAGAGACTCTGAATTGTACAGGTTCTACCGTTTCATCCAATATGCCAAAGTCGTATCCAGCAGCCTTATAACGCGCAATAATGTCCGGCNNCCCCCATCATGTAGCAGCAGAATAACCCGAGAAGACTTCATATCCATTGTCGATTCTTTCAATATTTCTGAGGCTGGCACGCCTTTCCGTTTAGAATCGCCGCTATCCACCGTCCAATCCATAACCATATAACCTGCTTGCTTCAACAAATTGAAGTAGGTATTATCAAAATGATCATAGGTTCCACCTGGGGCGCGGATAAGCTGCGGACGAACCCCTGTAATCCCCTGAACAATTTCTTCCGTCTGTTTAATTTGACTCCAAAATTCCGTGAATCCGCTATATAAATCATGGTAATTATGATTATAGGTATGATTGCCAATGGCATGGCCCTGTTCCCATATGGAGTCAATGAGTTCAGGGTGGTTTTTCGCTTGGTTACCAAGGACGAAAAAGGTTGCCTTCACACCTTCCTGATGTAATATTTCAAGTACATTGAAGGTGTTCTCGCTTGGTCCGTCGTCAAATGTAATATAGACTGTTTTTTTATCTTTTTTCACAGCCGTGATTGCAGATTTCGTGGTCGAAACCTTGGATATTTTCCCCACCCCACTTGCTTGCGGGCTTTGAGCCACAGTAAGGGCTGTACTTGAAGAGGAGTGAACTTCCGGAGATGCAGAAGCGAGTGGTATTGCTACAGAGGGCAAATCTTGCATCGCCGCTGCGGTAAGCTTATTCTTAACAGATACAGACTCCGCGTTAGCGGGCTGCAATGATCGGAGCTCCCATGAGTTTAAATTTTTCCCTATGCTCCATCCTAACATTACGATGAATATTACAACCATAACGAGCAATCCGCTGATCATCTTTCGGCGGCTGTGAACGCTTTTGTTACCCTTCATCTTCTCTACCTCCAACATTCTATTGGACTAAAAGCCATTTGGTAGATTGTATGAAGACAAGCTGTAAAATAGAATAAGGCAACTGCCCCTTGGAGAGTGACAAACTTATGGAAATGCTGAGCTTTATACAAGAATTATTCACTAAATATGGATATAGCGTATTATTTTTCGGATTACTTCTAGAGTTCGTTGCCTTACCCTTTCCCGGAGAGACCACTATGGCGTTTGCCGGCTTCCTTTCCTATACCGGAAAGCTTGATTTCTTTACTTTAATTGTAGTTGCTTTTGCAGGCACCACAGCTGGGATGACCCTCACCTATTTTGTTGGATTAAAAGCCGGTATGCCCTTTATCCAGCGATATGGAAAATGGTTTCTATTCTCACCTACTAAGCTAGAGAAAACACAGAAATGGTTTGAGAGATACGGCAGCTTTCTTATTTTTATCGGTTATTTCATTCCAGGGGTACGTCACTTTACTGGCTATTTTGCTGGTATTATCGCGCTTCCCTTCCGTAAATTCGCCCTATATGCTTATAGTGGAGCGATATTCTGGGTAGTGCTGTTTCTTAGCATCGGAAAGGTGTTTGGTCCACAGTGGATGGGCATCTTCCATTTGTTCGAGTCATATGCGCTTTGGATTATCTCTGGTGGTGCAGTAATAGCAGCTCTTGTGATCATTTACCGTTACCGCAAAAACATCCGCGCCCGTCTATTCCCCCACAAAGCTGCTATTGAGATTCAGGCTCAGGATAAAAAACCTTCCAAAGGGCGGTGAAGTCACCGCTCTTTTTAAAAATATAAGACATAAAGTAT
>DJUJ01000041.1:11860-18843 GCA_002438345.1 Paenibacillus sp. UBA6285 | reverse complement strand
CGCCGAAGGCGTTTATGCTTGGAATCGCTGAAGTCCTTTCTTCTTGCTGCGCACCAACGCATACCCTGCCAACAATATAGCAATTCCGGAAAATCCCGCTCCCCCTAAAAAGCCCAGCGCCCGAGGCTCCACCCATTCTAATAGCCACCTCGCGAGCAGCATAGATAACCCAAGCAATAGACGTGAATATCCCTTCTGACTTTTAAAAATAACAACATCCGATTGGTTGCCCATCATTGTAAACCCCACTTCATCTATTTATATAAACATCTAATTAGATATTAATCGAATCATTAATTTGTGACAATGCTTTATTTCCAAGGATTTGCTAAGATGTAGTACATCATTACATAACGAAATTATTCGTAAAGGAGGGTTTTGCCTTTTGAAAATTGATCGACTGCTCTCTATCGTCATTCTGCTAATGAACCGGCGTCTCATTCAGGCGAAGGAGCTCGCCGACATGTTCGAAGTGTCCGTGCGCACGATTTACCGTGATATCGAAAGTATTAATGGAGCTGGAATTCCTATCATCACCTATCAGGGGTCGGGTGGTGGCATTGGCCTTATGGAAGGGTACCGGTTAGACCGCAATGTATTAACCGACCGCGAGCTGGCTGATATTTTCACCGCTCTGCAAAGCGTCTCCTCATATGGCGGAACTGAACACACCCTTCTCATGGAAAAGATCAGTAGCGTTATCCCGCCCTCACAGTCCGCCGCTTTCAGAAGCAAAACGACCCAGCTTATCATCGATTTTTCTCCCTGGGGGCTTCAGCCTGTTCTAGAAGAGAAGATTGCGACATTAAAAGAAGCGCTGGAAGAAAACAGGACTGTAGCCTTTGATTATGTAAATGCCGAGGGGCAAACCAGCCAGCGTTCTGTCGAGCCCTATACTTTAGTCTTAAAAGGACAAACATGGTACTTATATGGTTTTTGTCTGCAACGCCAGGATTTCAGATTATTCAAGCTACTTCGTATGAAAGGACTCGGTAAAGATAACAGGGAATTCATAAGAGAAGATAAGGATATGCGTGAGCTGCCTTGGAGCACTGATTATCAGAGAGTGACTTCAGCCGCAGTAGTGTCGCCAATTTTTCTGCACTTCACAGCTGAAGGCAGACATCTCGCGGAAGATCGCTTTGACTCCACTGAACTTCAGCCGGACGGACACGGCGGATATAACGTCTCCATCCATTATCCCGAGGACGGATGGCTCTATGGCTTCTTGCTCAGCTTTGGAACGTCCTTAGAAGTGCTAGAGCCGGAGCATATCCGTCATAAGCTGGGGGAGCTGGCTTTTGGCGTTGCCAAAAAATATACAACCTAACTCTAAACCTGACGGTATGTCGTCAGCTTCATAGCTCTATAATGAACTTAAAGCGAGTGTTCATAAGCTTCGCCTACTTTTAAAAGGAGTGCTGAATATGGAACAAGAACATGTAGGGCAAGAGCAAGGCGAGCTGAAATTTTGTCAAAGCTGTGGGATGCCCATGCCTACTGAGGAATTACTTGGAACGAATCAGGAAGGTGAAAAGATCGAAGATTACTGTGTATACTGCTATGAAGATGGAGCATTCAAACAGCCTGACATTACGTTGCAAGAAATGGCCGACATTTGTACCGGCTACATGGTTCAAGAAGGAATGGACGAGGCCGTCGCCCGTAAATTACTCGCCGAACAACTCCCTCATCTGAAACGTTGGAGAGAAGAAACCGCCTCCTCTTCAAAGAACTAATATTCAGCACAAAAAAGGAGCGTCCTCCCGAACCTTTATGGTTCATTGGCCACTCCTTTTCCATTCTTTTTGACGTTGCCTTAATAAGCTCAGGTCAAGCTGAATGAGCCTTCAAGTATGGTCTGCTGTAGAGGTTTAACTGAGTGTTCTAAATCAGATAAAGCATTGCCTTCCTGACTGCTAGCAATCGACATCATCAGCTTGATCCGGTTGGCCTGATTCACTACGCTGACGCCGGCATCATAGTCGATGGCAGCGATGTTTGCGCCGGGATACAACTGCTTCAGCCCCTTGAACATTCCCCGTCCTGTAATATGGTTAGGCAGAAAATTCGATTGGGATATTACAAAGTTGAGATACCTTTTGAACTTCTTCCTTTGACGGTGTGGTAATATTTATCCAGCTATTCTTTTCGAAGTTTTCTCTTATTTCCAGGATTCCATCACGAGAGGATTTATAGGTCATCAACATCATAAATCACTCCTTTCGATTCTTTATCTAAAGTTATTATGCTAGTGAGAATTCAAGTTAACCCAAAGCCAGATCCTTATTTCCTTTTTCTTGTCATTCCCCATGTAATTTCAAAAAAATTAACCGTAAGAAGGTATCCTTTCTAAACACCCTAATTTGAATAGAACCAAAATGTTTCTCCTTGGAAGCATTTTGGTTCTATTCAAAAAATTAGTCAAACCCAATAGTCCGGGCATTATAGCCCGGACACCGGTCATCTATATTTCTGTTATTTCAGTGTTCGTAATAAATTAGGAGTTGATAAACTTCACTAATCTCTCAAGGGAATTACTGGTACCAGAAGGAAAGAATCATACTGTCCACCGGTGTAAACCTTATGAGTTCCTTTGTTCACTGTATCGCTGTGCCCATAACCTCTTGAACCTGTTGGGTTGTCATCGACAATGATGTCGCTGCCTTTTAGGACTAGCACCAGACTTTCCCCACTCTTGAGGAATACGCTTGAAGGCAAGATTTCAATTTCTACCGGCACAATCTCGCCTTTGTTAAGCTTCAACAATCTCTTGTGCTTAAGTACAGGCTGATATGGAGTAGATTTCTCAATATCCAGCTCTCTATGGGAAACTCTCAGCCATCCGCTAGCCACCTGACCGTCTTCAAGATGGTTAAAGTCGGGCAAGAATACTTCATTACCGCGTTTGTCGTATTTCTTAACTCCGACAAAAATATCCATATCATCCGTGTCATCGGTAGAGACCCAGAGTTTAAGCTTCATATTTCCGGTGATCTCCATGTCCTCTTCAGCGGTAAATTTAAACCGTAAATCACTGTTTTTGGTCTGACCAAGCTCGGCATTATAGGTGAGTCTGGATTCGTTCTGAACGGAAGCCTGCTGCATGGACATTTCTTCGCCATTCAGATAATATTCGGAATATTGGGTTTGAGGGATCGGCCATTCATTCGCAATGCGAATATGTCCCTTATAAAATTTTTCGCTGACTTCATAGCGTACCCGAGGCGTATCCATCCAATCATTCTCAATGCCCTTTAGGAAATAATCGAAAAAATCCTTCTGCCGCTCTAGCGATTCACGCAAATAGTAGGTTTCCCATTCCTTGCGGCCATGAACCAGCAGCCACTTGTTTTCGGATGAAGACTGTTTAAAGCCTTCAAAGGTACCGCGGTTATGCAACCCTTGGGTGGACCAGCTGGCAGCAACAAACATAGGTACTTTAATATCGGACAATGTAACCTCTCTTTCCTCCCAGTGCTCATCGAGTAACGGATGCTCTTTTTGTTCCGCTACCATTGGTTCTATGTTGTTATTTGGCCACCGGGTATGATGCAACTTCTCGAAATCCGCGGAGAACACAGTTTCCGGTATTCCACCGTGAAAGTACCATTCCCGGTACAGATCAGAAGTCCCTTCCCACGGGATGATCGCCTTCAGATGAGGTGGATTCTTAGCGGCCACCCGCCATTGGGTCATGGCCAGATAGGACACACCGTTTAGTCCCACATTGCCATCGCTCCACTCCTGAACGCCGGCCCATTCGATGATTTCATAATAATCCTCCGTTTCCGTTTTCGTCCAAGGATAGAGGTCACCTTCCGAATTTGAACTCCCCCGCGTTGCAATTTTAACCAATACATAATCGTTTGGTACCCAATAACCAGGATCAGGTGACTCAAATGGCGCATACAGAGATGTAACGATAGTACCTACCGTTGGCCAGACTTGACGAAACATTTCATAAGGAGGTAAGCCATCTTTATTATATGGATCCATGCTCATTACCACCGGAAACTTCCCAGGCTTATTCGGACGGAAAACATTGACGTATACGGTGACCCCATCCCGCATTTTGAGGGGTACATCCTTTTCCATGATTATTTCTTGATTTCCATAATGCGCAGTAGTCATGACTATGTTATTCAAGCCTGGTTTAGTCTCACTTGGATGTGTTGGCTTCAGATCAGGTCGGCCCAGAAATTTGTTCATTAATATTACTTCCCTTCGTTGTGAAATTGGTTGTTGTTATTATTCAGTAATAATTGTTGTCTTTATCCTTCTTAGATGTTAAGTTATAATGAATGATAACGAACAACCTGTTGTTTATTACACTTCGAAGTATATGATAGGATTAGCTTCTTATCAATAATCAAAAGAGGTAAATGTGTTGGTTACGGAACACAATTAACAGTTATGTTGGAAAAAAATAAGGAGGGATTGGATTGGCTAATAATAATCTTGATTTACGTGTCATTCGAACAAAGGAATCGATTCGACAAGCACTTGTAGAGTTAATTAATGAAAAAGGTTTTGATGCAATTACAGTTAAAGACATCACAACAAAAGCAAATATTAATAGAGGAACATTTTATGCACACTATCAAGACAAATTTGATTTAATGACTAAATGTGAGGAAGAAATTATGCTTGATATGTCCACAATTACTAAACAAAACTACCCAAGTGTTATTGCCGCACTCGAAACTGACCCTGAGACTTTAATTCCATTTTCCTTTACTGTTTCATTATTTGAGTATTTAAATACAAATAGTGAATTTATGAAAGCTGTGATAAGCCCAAGAGGTGATTTATCATTTCAAACAAGATTGAAAGAATTCATGTGGGAAACACTACACGGAAATAATACAACTGCATTTGTAAAAGAAGAAAACCTCCTTGTTCCAGGACAATATTTTGCTGCTTATTTAGGAACTGCAATAATTGGTGTAATTCAAAAATGGTTGGAAACTGGCGCAAAAGAATCTCCTCTAGAAATGGCGCGTATCGTAACAACCCTTACAGTTAATGGTCCCTTCTTTGCAGCTGGTTTAAAAAAATAATGACCAAGCTAAAACGCCTTCGGCGTCCCTTAAGGACGGTAAGCGTTTATGCGAGAAATATATTTCCATACAAAGCGCCGCCAATACCTAATTAAGGGATGGCGGCGCTTTTTCTAAATATTTCATATGTTCTATACAATAAATGAATACGAGGCTCTTATGCTATCCACATATACAAAATGACAATTTAACAGGACTTTGTTTATAAGATATAGTCATCTCATAACAAAGAAAGGAGATACAATTATGGAACAAAAACTTGCACGCTCTGTCTCAATTATCGGTACCAGCACTCTTCCTCAGAGGTACTTTGATGATCCTATGTATGAAGGCCTTTCCATCTATGAACTTTGGGCTTGTGCCTGTCATCAAGCAATGGAGGACGCTGGGGTCAAACCTCGTGACGTTGATAAAATTGTATATTCACAGATGGCCAATTATGTAACTGCTGGTAATGTGCTAGGCATGGTAGGTACTCTAGAGGAATGGATCGGTCTGGCTGGAAAGCCTATCATTCATATCGAACAGGCTTGCGCCAGCGGATATATTGCTTTTATGGAAGCATGTAATGCTGTTGCATCTGGCAAATGTGACATTGTCTTGGTTGCAGGAATTGAAACCCCAAAACACTTCAATGCAAGAAATCAACCAGCACATATGATACGTCCTATTGCTGAGTATGAAGAGTGGTGGTCACCTGGTAGAGCTTTGTTTGACACTACTTATTATCGTTTTGACGGCGTTAGCGATAACTTGCTTACTGATGAGCAGGCAAGATTCTATATGAAGGAATATGGCGTTTCTGAGGAAACCATTGATGACACATATAACGCTATGTCAGTCAATCTGCGTCGTAATGCTTCGCGGAACCCCCGTGCCGCTGAAAGACGTGAGTTTGCAGAAATCGCTAAAGAAAATGGTTTTGACGATGTTATGGAATACATGAGATCTGAGGAACACAATCGTAAGATCACTCGCTTTATTCGCAAGAGAGGCAGTGTTCTTCACAATGTAGCTGCTGGAGCAATCGTTGTGTGTTCTTCTGATATCGCTAAGAAGTTTAGTCAGAAACCGATTGAGGTTATTGACTTTGCGAGCTCATCTAATACACAGAGATTCCCTTACTGTTTCCATCAGATGAATGTAGATGTTCGTGATGCTCTTTACAAAGACGACATCGATCCTAATGAACTTGATTTAATGATTACTACAGTTATGACTTCAGGTGAGCAGCTCGATAGCGCTGAAGTATTTGGTTATCTGCCTGAAGGTAAGGGTTACCAGTATGAAATAGACGGTAGAACCTGTTTCGATGGGGATAAACCTATTAACCCACACGGTGGCGACCTTAGCTTTGGTCATGCCTTCGGTGCTTCTGGCATCAATATGCTTAGCGAAGCTATTCTCCAAATGCGCGGCGAAGCTGGAGACTGTCAAGTCCAAAAAGATGTACAAAAATGCTTGGTACGCGGCATGGGTGGCGGTCACACCACTGTTGGTATCATTCTTGAGAAAAAGTAAGAAGGAGGAATTTAGATATGTTTAAACTGCGGCCAATTTTGAAAACTTATTATGATGCACTGGAAGATGGCAAAGTTCTAGGCATGAAATGCCAGGAATGTGGAGATGTTGTATGGCGTCCCCTGCCTACCTGTCAGAAGTGCGGTAGCACTGATTTGGAATGGTTTGATATGGGTGATGAAGCCGTTATCGATGAAATCATCTTTGAAAATACCAATCTGAAGGGCGATTATACCTTCACAAAAGCTAATCAGAATTTCGTAAATAAGGAGCCCTACTGCATTAGCATTGGACACTTCGAAGACGGAAATCAATTTCACGCGGCATTATATGGTGTAAATGAAGATAATGTGGCTGAGTTGATCAGCTCGTTGCCTCTTACCGCCAAGGTAGAGTTTA
>DJUJ01000041.1:5710-11853 GCA_002438345.1 Paenibacillus sp. UBA6285 | reverse complement strand
CAATTCCGGATCTCCGAAACCGGAATTTACAGCCACGATATGTGACTAAGGGCTTGGAAGCCTTCCGTCTTCCAAGCCCTCATTGTATCTTGCACTTTTTTTCATAATGCAGAGTTTACACAGAAATTAGGTCACACTCACGTGAGTTGTTCAGATCATTGGAACTCATTAACTCAGATACGAATTCAGGAAGGATTGGATTTGAATTATCTTTTTTAAATGCTACTACGAAATCCAAATCGTTATCAATTCCTTCTATGTTTAATACCTTAATATCATAGGTTTCAGCAGGGCTATTTATTTTGTTTGTAGAATGCAGGAAGGTAATGCCTTTGCCTGAACCCACTAAAAGCAATGCTTTTTCTGCATCATTAACGTAATAGGAAGCATTCGGTGAAAATCCATGTTTCATGCATAAACTGGTAGCATAATCTACGGTAAATGGAGAGATTTTACGTTCAAGCATTATAAAATTCTCATTCGCTAATTCCTTCATATCAATAGAGTCATATTTAGATAAACGACAGTTCCGAGGAACTGCGATTTGCAGTTTATTCNNCTCTATATTCGGAATAGAATCAATACAAGTATTTAATGCAAATACCAAATCGCATTTGTCAAATAAAAGATGATGTCTTAGTTCGGTTGGGCTGCCTTGTGAAAGCGAATAATCAATGCGCGGGTGCTTTTTCGTTATAGATTTCAGCGTATGCTGCATGAGCTTGGTATCAAGAAATCCTTGATATCCTATACTCAGCAATCCCATCATGTTGCCTTCATCATCTCCCTGCTTCACAATTTCCCGAATATTATCACATCTTCTTATGATTTCCGTGGCTTCATGCAAAAAGCGACTACCTTGCTCTGTCAAAGTTAGCGAGTGTCTGCCGCGCACAAAAAGTTGCACTCCCATTTCTTCCTCAAGGTCCTGTATTTGTCGGCTTAAAGTTGGCTGTGTCACATATAGGTGCTCGGATGCTTTCGTAAAACTTGAGTATTCTGCTACAGAAATAAAATATCTCAAACTCAGTATATTCATACGTAACTCCCTCTCTATGTGAAAAAAACACAATTAAATTCATCAAACTAAAAAAGAGTATCAAAAAACCTTACATAGTTTGATTATATCTAATTGATTGGTTATTAGAAAGGACAATAAGATGCCAAAGACAAAAAAGAAAATCTATTACGGTTGGTTCGTAGTGCTTGCAGCTTTCCTATGCACTTTCGCTTCAACAGGTTTGATGATTTACTCGTTCAGCTTATTTTTAGTCCCAATGTCTGAGTCGCTCGATGTACCGAGGACTTCGATTGCTTTAGCATCGTCGATTTTCACCATATGCATGGGCGTGGTCAGCGCCTACGTGGGCAACCAGGTTACCAAAGGCAGAGTAAAGAAGCTCATTCTCATTGGTGTGATTTTGCTGGGAGGCGGAAACGCTCTACTCTCTATCACGAACTCGCTCCCGGTGTACTATATGTGTTATGCACTTGTCGGCATTGGTAGCGCATTCACAGGACCGGCAGTTACCAGTACCTTGGCGACCGCATGGTTCGATAAGCGTCGCGGTCTCGCGACAGGCATTATCAGCTGTGGCGCCAGCGTCTGCGCCATATTCGCACCCTCCTTTCTCGCTACCATCATGGACTCGTCAGGAGTACGGACAGCTTATCTCGCTAACAGCGCAATCGTAATCGTCCTGCTACTCATTGCGTTGCTGTTGGTGAAAACGAAGCCACAGGACATCGGTCTTCTGCCTGATGGGCTCACACAAGAGGAATTTGATGCGACACCGTCCAAGAAACGCCCGGTCCTCATTGGACTCACACGTAATCAGGCCATGAAGACTCCTACCATGATTCTTGTTTGTATCGCATTTGCGGCGCTCGGCTTTGGACAGATCGGCGTCATGCAGAATGCGGCCGCTTACTTAAGCGACCTGACGTTCGACACGAAAACTGTGGCATCAGCTCTCGGTTTCATTGGGTTATCCGGTGGCGTCAGCACGATCTTATTCGGATGGTTGTCGGACCGTATCAATCCAAAGCTCGTATTTTGTTTTGGAAACATGCTGTTGCTAGTAGCTACGCTCATCCTCACCTACACCCAACCGGACTCCGGGTACGGCTGGCTAGTCTCCTATGGCATCCTGTTCGGCTTAGGCATGGGAATCTGGGCTTCTGCCGTTCCACTCGTCATTATAAAGCTGGTAGGCCCCATGAACTTCGGCGCTATCTGGGGACTCGCTTTTGCTATCCGGTCAATCTGTGGTGATACACTCGGTGTCCCAACGATCTCGAAGATCGCTGAAACAGCAGGTTATAGGGTAGCATTCTGGGTCGCGGTCATCGTCTTCGCCGTATCAGCAGTGCTCATCATCGTTGCAAAGAAGCCGAAGGCGTTCCTTGAGATGCAAGAAGCAACCGGCCAAGTCAATAAAGCATAATGGTATCCGGTTTTACGCCGAGCAACGCCTGAGTGCATACAAAAGCTTAAGCCGGATTTTAGAGTGATAGCCACATATGCAAAGTCACTAGTACGGCCACGGGGAATTTCTCCTGTCTGATTTTATATTTTTGGGTGAAACAGAAAAAGCTCCCCCCCCCCCCCCCCCAAGCTGTTGAAGGACCTAAAATCAGATTAATCTCATGGCAAGATGCGCTTCCGTTAGATAATCGACACAGAATATAACACAACTAAACCGTGTGTTGCGAATCGGTTTCGTTGTGTTTTTTATAACAAATCACTACCTAAAAAGGAGAAAAACGACCTCTTGAAGCTCCCTCTGGACCTCTATCAAGTAAGGGGACGGTCACGCAACCGCTTGTCTTTTAAATAACCAGCAAAACGAGCTGTTGAAGAATAGTAAAACTCAATGTACGGAAAAATGACATTGTAAGCCTGAGCTTGCTCGTGAGGTTTGAAACGGAGTTACAGCAAATGAACTCCTTTTTAAAATGCCGTGCCAGAAATCGATACAGGCGTAATCTTAACAGTTCCCTTAAATTTAATCGCTCCAATCCGGAGTATCTAAAGATAACAATATGTAGACTTTGGCAACCCAGAAATCTTCATAATTCCTTTACTCATAAAGGCAAAGAAGCGCAGTTTTAAAATCAACTGCGCCTAGTTTATAATTTTCACCCCTGATTTTTCCGTCATTTTCAGAGTAACTTAACGGGAAAAGTCTTTATCCAGCGAATAAAATGAAGTATTAGGACAAAGTAACAACCTTTTTCGAATCCTGCGATTCGAAAGCAGCCAGAATGACCTCGAGCGACTTCAAGCCTTCTTCGCCGGAAATGCTCGGTGATGTATTCGTTACAACGCTTTCCACGAAAGCGTCCATGATGCCGCTAGGCACTTGCTTCTCGTTCGTCGCCATCGCATCGAATGCGAATTGATCGTTTATTTTCATCTCAAACTCAAACGCATGGTTATGGTAAGCGAACTGAAGCCCTTGCTCCTTTACCTGCCCGCCTGTTTCCGCAAAATAAGCGAACAAGCTTTGCCATGCTTCAGGTGTTTGGCGATCCTCAGCTGCAATATGGGGGCAAATGAGATAAGGAGCGTCAATAGCACGCAAATATTCGATTTCTTTATTCAAATCAGCCTTCATTTTAGTAATACTTACATGAGCGCCGATTGCTTTTAAGTTCAATTCTTGCAGCAGATCCTTCAGCTCTTCCGCAGACAAACCGCCGTAACCTGCAAATTCTATCCCTTCATAGCCGAGCTCAGCCACACGGCGAAGTGTACCGGTAAAATCTTTAGCCAATTCCCCGCGCACAGTATGCATCTGCAAACCAATACTCATTCTTCTCATTGCTTTTATCCCTCCAAAAAAATGTTCTTCACTCAGCTACCTTACAAACACCATGGTAGGCTAGCTCATGATAGTATTTTTGCATATCACAGCTCAGTCTCCATTTGATGTCGGAAATCAAAGCATAGGCATGTTTGGCTTGTACTTCATCATACAGTCGAAGCCTCACCACTTCCTCTTCACATCTTCTCATGCTGTCCACAAGAAGCTTATGTCTGTTCTCCAGCTTCGTCATCATGAATAGCCGATACCTAAAGAACATTTCAGTATGAACTTTAAACACTTTAACGACCTGGATTTGATAGTCCATACATTTCCTTAAAGAAGTATAGTCTTCTTCAATAAGCTCGTGTTTACACTGCTCCAGGATTTCACTCATTCTTAGAACATTCTGAACGGCCTGTTCCTTTTCATCTATGATGAGAGCTAAATTGTGCTCACTAGGCTCTAAAATCCACTTTCTTTCTATACCCACCGTATTATAGATGTGATCCACATATTCCAGCTGCCACTCGTATCTTTCGATCGAGCCGATAAAAGAGGAATGGAAATTATTCACGATGCATTCATTGGCATAATGCGCTTGTTCCGCCACTTTTTCTGATAATTGAAAGAACTCCAGCATTTGATCGGAGAAGCCTCTTCTCTTGCACATACGCCATACATCCGCCAGTGAGATATTCATGTCCCACAGGGTTTTGAAATAGATATCATATTTAATAGACTGTAATCCTTTTAATACTGCATGATCTCCAATAAAAGTGGTGTTCGGACCCATAGCATATCCGCGTATCCCGCAAATGAAACCGCTTACGCCTTTGTCGTAGTAATACCTCATTCGGTCTGGTATAAACGCAAGCGCACAAGTAATCCATCCGGCCCAATCCCCTCTGTATTCGCCTCCAAGATCAAACTCTACCCATTCCCTGCCCGGTGACAGCCTGCCTGGAAGTGTCGCGGGAGAATGAAAACGATAGTAATCCTCCACCTGCATTTTACTACGTGAGTCACAACGCTCTGGTAATTTACCTAATATATCTTCATATAATTTTTCGGAATCCGGATGATGGGTAAAGCTGGAACAAAAACACGTCCATCACTTCGACCTACCTCGTCCATCGCTTCACCTGTCCATAGCTCAATTCCGGTGAGCCTGTTCCGGAGGTCAGCGGCGTAAGACGGACCTGGAAGTGGAAGTTCTCCGCCTTCAGCACATACTGCGGGAGCACGCCGGGACCGCAGCTGGCACTACCAAGGCCATTCTGCGCAAGATCGAGATGCAGGTAGACCCGGTCGTGTTCGTTCAGCTCAACCGTATGCCGCGCCTTCTCCAGATCCTCGCTCGTATGGCGCCTAGCCGTAAAATCGAATTGCGGCGATTGCGGCGAACCTGTCGCCAGCAAACCCGCTCCCTGCTTATTCGTCATCGCGAGCCAGCGTATATCCGTGCGGTTTCCGTTTTCCTGCGGTACGATGTACTCGGCGAACAGCTCGCGCACGGTTTTCCGGTAGATGCCAAATTTTGCCGCCTGCTTCGAATCCGAGTACGCCTCGCCAGGGCCACGGCCGTACCACTCCGCCAATTCACAATCATTAGGCAGCGCCATCCGCAGCCCGATACGCGGGAACGTCTCCGGAGCACCACTGCCGTCGATCACTCCGCTCATGTCGACCACTACGTCCCCATTAGCATAAATCGTGTATGTGTATAGGGTGTCTACCGACCATTTCAGTATCGGTGGAGCCACACGGACCCTACAGGTTATAGTCACAGTCGATCCGCTGATATCACCGTTCCAGTCCAAGCTCATGTTTAGGAATCACTGGGACAGTAAATGGGAATCTACTGACTTTCTCTATTGACAGTAACGCCGAGAAGCCATCTTATTTGGTTATACAGATAAATAACTTTGAAAAGCTGGTAATTCTGGTTGACCCTTTGGAAAGCAATGCTCCGCCATCCTCGGGAACAGGCGTTTTTAATATTACCAGATCACCTTATTGTGCAGACAACACATGGACAAGCGATGTTACCGGCGTCATACAACAGGCAATTGATGATGCATCTGCCACAGGAGGTGGAGTCGTCTGTGTACCCGTAGGTGTATAAAGTGAAGGAAATCCTTTATCTCAAGAGTAATGTCACCCTGTACCTGCAGGGAGGGGCAGTTATAAAGTCCAATCCGGACAGATCTCTATATGAGTATTATCACAGCTGCCGTAGTTACAACCGGAGAAAAAAGTGACGGGAAACAACTCCAAACACTAATCGAAAAAAGTCGCAAAACGGGCATGGATATCGATACAGTCATTGGC
>DJUJ01000041.1:5484-5703 GCA_002438345.1 Paenibacillus sp. UBA6285 | reverse complement strand
TTGGCGACACAGCCTATTCTGAAAAAGAAAATATTGAGTATGCCAAAGAAAATGGATTGCAACTAGTGGCTAAATTAAATCCTAATATTACGCAAGGTGTTCGTAAGAAGGAGGATGAGTTTGAGTTTAATAAGGATGCTGGAATGTACGTATGTAAAGCAGGACATATGGCGATTCGCAAAGCGCGCACAGGAAAAAAAGGCATCCATAAAAACCAAA
>DJUJ01000041.1:4685-5465 GCA_002438345.1 Paenibacillus sp. UBA6285 | reverse complement strand
CATCAAGTCGATAGAACATAAAGAACAAGAAGCATTTCAAAATAGTGATGAATTCAAAGAAAAAGCGAAAAAGCGTTATAAAATTGAGGCAAAAAATAGTGAACTCAAACATAGACACGGATATGATGTTGCATCTTCCTCGGGTCTAATTGGCATGCAGATGCAAGGTGCTATGGCGATATTTTCTGTTAATCTCAAGCGAATCATTAATTTGATGAAAGATTCGAAGTAAAAGTATAAAAGCAAAGGCGACATTTCGTTCAAAATCGAACAAAATGTCGCCTTTTTAATTTGAGGCACTCTTATAACTTTTAATAATACAGGTTTTTCAGCGGTCTCGATGAATTCCGAAGTCACCTGTTCTCCGCCTAATAAAGGTCTTCTTCACTTTATTTTCCAGAATAAAACATTATTCTCTTCTGACAAGTACAACTTATATTCCTTGCTAACAGGTTATTTGCACTCACCATCACTACAAGTACAAAGAGTAAATGTCGAGGATGTTATTCAAACCACACAGTAATTCATTAACTTCTGCACTTTTCTCTGAACCAGCATCTTGATGTACGCATGTGTTCGTTATTGTTGACAATATAGGACTACGAGAGGATGTGAAATAATCTTCTGGAAGATCAAATGTTTTATTAATCTTTATAATTTGTGTATTGTATTGCTTAGAATTAAGACCTTCACCTTTGAAGATCTGATCAATGGTAGTTCGATCGATATATGTTAATTTGGACAAAGATAATTTAGAATAACCTTTCAGCCGAAGAAATG
>DJUJ01000041.1:0-4576 GCA_002438345.1 Paenibacillus sp. UBA6285 | reverse complement strand
ATTTTTAGATTTCATTTGGCTTTTCAAATGGCCTATGTATATCATATTAGGATCAGAAGGATCTATTTTGCGTTGATGAGCCTTATCGATTAGATCTAATTCTTTAGCGAAATCGCAAGCATTTAGCTCGAATCCCAAGGACCTCTTCAATGGTCTGTAGTATTTAATAAGTATCGTTTTCGCTAAGATTTCCTCATACCCCAAAATTTTAAGTTCACTAATAACATCTTTAATATAGGGTTTTTCCATCATATGTTGACTTATAGAGTTAATCATGAATGCTATCCCCTTACCTTCTTAAATTAATCATAATTTGTAATGTCAATTCTTAATCATATATTATTATTTGTTATCAATATACCCTTAAGCATTTTCTTAGTCACACTATATANNACACTTTGTATTGATACTTTGTAACTCTGTACTATTTCTATTCTAAACATGTATCGTTTTCTACCATCCTTTAAGTACTTTCTTTATCTGGTATCAACTTTCCTGATTTTACAAGAACCCACATCTTTCTCTCACAAATTCTCATATAAAATCCCTCTTTAACTTGTCGTTCAATTCTTAGTATCCGAACACATTTTTCGAGATCTAAAATTGAAAAATACGTGTCTGTAAGTTTTCCACACCTGATCATTGAATGAGATTTAATCTTCCCATAAATGATGAATCCAATTAATTTAACAACACTATCCATTCACCGAATATTTATTAATGCTTTATGAAAACTCAAAACATTATCTAAATTACAAAGATTACTTCTAAATGTTCCTAAGCATGTTTGAATAAGAGATGTTACTTGTTCTTTCAAAATCCTCTTATTCTGTTTGTTGGGAATTCCACTTTACTAATTATACCGCTATCAAATGCATCCGATAGAGTATTTTTCATAATCCCGATTAACTTAGGAGCTTCAATCCTTGTTATGTATAATGAAGTATCTGCTTGTAGTGAATTATACGACAGTCGATTAATTTAATATTTTCCCCTTGTTTGGTTGGCATCAAGCACATTTTCAAATTTACTTTAATGGCTAAATGTTCAACCTTCTTGAAGGACATACCAGATAACACCCTGATCTCATCTTTCCGAATCAATCCATGATCCATTGCATCTAGCCAGAAATCGGTACAACAGAATTTTAAGTCTATGGACTCGAACGAGATCTCGCCCGTCAACCTCCAGAAATATCCATTTACCTCATACACTAGATTTATCGTCCTCAGTTACTTCCTTAGAAAAGTAATATTCTGCACAACTATTAACGAGCATAGCTCTAGTTTTCTCATGTATTTTTAACAATTGATTTAATACGAAAATTCTTTGAACATTATCTTCTGCAAACAGATATAGTTGTCTTTTATAATAATTAATTTGCTTTTGATAAGGAGCTGAATATCTCTCGTTTTTTTCATAAATACTTAGCAATTGTAGCTGCAACTTATAAACATCTTTATAGTTCATTTTTACTGACACCCCCTTATAACTACAGACTTTTATTAACTCATTCTTTTCAACCTTTCAATAATTAATACTCTTCATATGCTGATTAAGTATCCTAATTTTCTCTTTCTAAATATTACTACGACTCAAGTATGATTGATTTTAAAAAAACTGCAGCAGACGTTGACGAAAAAATAATGTCTATTACTGCTACAGTATAAATTTAGCTCTCGTATCTCATCAGCTCAATATATTTAATTGTTACTCAAATCACTTCATATTCACTAAGGTTATTCTGTCATGATTTGCAAGAACTCCAATACTATATGCTTTACCACCAAAATTATGGCTGACCTTTCTGCTTGGAGCGTTATTGAAAATGATATCTCACCAGCACTTTTAGTTCAGGCGCTCATAGTTAAAAACATGTCCTTGTTTATTAAATGTTTGTTATAGATAAATCTGCATCTGGCTACTAAACGCCAAAAAACCGTAATTCTTAGTTCTATCTCAAAGCCCTCCGTATTTCTTCTATTTTTACCTGAGTGAACAGATATCTTTTACGCCCATCCTTAAATGTAATCGTTTGGTCCTTTAAGAGCTCGTCCACTGTCGATGACTTTTGCAAAGGGGATTTTTTCTATCTCATAATCTTCTTTTATAACTACTTTTCCATTTATCATAAACATTAAATTATCAATTTCTACTTTACTTATAAATCTAGTCTTCGAGTAATCATGATCTTCAAAATGAAATACAAGCAATTTATGATTCACCATATCATCAAGACCCAGCATAATTCCTAAATAATCTTGTGCCTCATTATAGGAAAGATATTCGTTTTCCCTAATATTATTTATATAACTATCAATACTAGTTTTATATACATAGGTATATTTCATATTTTTCTCTTTTGGAACAAACCCTATAATTACATTATTCTCGATTAAACGAGTCAATTTATCAGTGCCAATACTAAGATATTTTGCAGCATCTACCAATCCAAGAAAAGTAATTTCGTTCTTATTTAATATTCTAAATAAACTAGCTGATGAGTACTCATCAATATGTTTTTTAATGTATTCAATAAATTCTAATTTCAGAATTTCATATGTGTTATTTTTATCAGAAAATATACTAACATAGAATTCCCCAAAATCCCTGTATATCTGGGCCTTATTCCCTTCGGTATCGTAATACTTTTGATTTGATCTAATATTATCAAGGAAACTATGATATCCCTTCGGCCAAGATTCAATAATTTCTAATACTTGCGATTGAAGATCAGCATATTCTCTTAACGAAAAATTTATTCCAGCAAATGACCTACTATCTCTTACTTTATATAGTTGTCTAAGTAAGAGTGTAAGTATACATATAAGACAATTTATATCTACACAACTGAAAGGTTCATTAAAATGATTATCACTATTAGATTCTAAAATTCCTAACTTCCTAAACATTATTTCAGAAATTTTAAGGCACTCCTTTACTGCCCCAACTCCTTTTGTTTTTTTATGCATATGCCCACAACTACATCTGAAGATATTTCCTTTTGCCCACGATAATCGTTCATAACAAACCTCACAGCTATCGATCAACATAACTTTATGATGTGGACATGCGGTAACAGTAACTAAACACCATATTTTCCTGTGATACTCATTTTCCGATAAACAAATAGGACATACTTTTGCTTTCCTTGTACAAACTGCAAACAAAGGGATAACTTTCTCATTGAATAAACAAGACTGATTACTCATAGAATTCTGCTTTATTATTAAATCTAATATTCTCTCAAGATTATTATTAGTCAGCTCTGAAATTATGAGTAAATCGTGAGGATCTAACTCTGCAATGTCAATAAAATAATTGTTTATTCTCTTGCCACTAAAATAATTCAATCGGCTAAAAATATATTTAGGATTACATATATTTTTTAAAGATAGTCTTAATAGATATCCAGTCAAAGTTTCATCATCATAGGGCTTTGGATGAAGAAGTAATTTTTGCATTTGCACCTCCAAAAAATCTTTTATCTTTTATAGTGAATTTCTAAACCAATGTTAAAAGGGAATTATGGGATATTTGTTTGTATTAATTATCAACACGAGCTTTATATAATCACATATAAATAACAACTGATTCATTACTATATAAGTACCCAAATAGCAGAAGTTAACACAAATAAGCTCCTACCTAGTGTAGTACGAGCTACATGTGTTACTTAGTGAATTCACTCTATTTAACTAAGTTACCACCTGTTATTTATGCGGCAGTATAAAACTCAATTATGCCTACAATGGCAATGAACAGAAAATAAAATTTCCATTATTGTATCATTTGTACTAAAATCTTTTTTTATATGTTGTGGAAGGCAAAGGCATTGTTTTGGGATGTGTACCCCATTCACCAAGGTAAATAATTTGTCTATACGATTCTTTCCACTTCATATCCACAATTTACTGTGCTGTATTTAAATTACGCTTAAAAAAATAACGTCCTGATCGATCTCAATTGAAAGGTTCACTTACATGTTCAATCACGATTCTATCGTCATAAATACGCCCGAGTACGATCTCTCCTGATTCATGTTAATCCATCGTTATTTTTATGGAGATGTAGAAAGTTAAGTTGCANNTGCAATTATTTGTTGGAATCGGAAAATCCATATATAAGACTTCTTTCAGTGGATCCACTAATAGAAGTCTTTAAGTTTTTATGACATTACGATTGTCTAAAAGTATTAAATCAATGATAGTGGCATGAACTTTTGTTCAATAATAGTCACGCTTCCAAACTCCAGCGATAATAAGTAAGAACCTTTGCCCGCATCTCCTTTAAGGGTTATAATTACAGGGATAGATTGGATAAAATTCAACTTTTCTTTAAGTACTGATAAGTAACTACTTGATATTGCTAAAGGGCCATTTATTGCTTTACTTTCGTTTTACATAAATGCAAAGTGTGAGAGATCGCCTAACGTCTTGCCTTCTGGATGGAATACAAAATAAACTGCGTGCTCACCAGTGATTGCCTTTAGTGGCGAAAGATAATCAGTATACTCGCTCGAAATTTTCACTTGTACTTTTGCAATCAACTCACCGCTAATTGGATTGTCTATGAA
>DJUJ01000037.1:36914-45322 GCA_002438345.1 Paenibacillus sp. UBA6285 | reverse complement strand
GTTCTATGCATGTTTAGTGCACGAAATGCAACTATTTGTGTTTGGGGGTGTGTCTCTCCTTTTAATTGCACTCTGAGCAGCTTTAAAAATAAAAGCCCCCCACTAAAAAGTGAGAGGCTCGCCTAGACTATGCTCATTTAATTAAAATTATACACCAAACGATGACGGATCTTTTCTCCAAGACTTCAGTAATTCTACGTCCGTCGATTCAATTTTGCCTTGTGCAAGAGCCACATCAATCAATGTGCTGTAGTTGGACAAGCTTTGTAATGGCATTTCAGCTGCAACAAAAGCATCCACCGCACGGTCCAGCTCATAGCTGAAGATTGCGAGTACAGCCAGTACTTCTGCGCCTGCTTCTTGCACGGCCTGAGCCGCTTTTATGGAACTTCCTCCAGTGGAGATCAAATCTTCAATAACAACAACCTTTTGTCCCGGCTTAATCAGTCCTTCGATCTGATTCTGCTTACCGTGGCCTTTAGCTTTATCACGGATATATGCCATTGGTAGATTAAGTTTATCCGCTACCCAAGCCGCGTGAGGAATACCTGCGGTTGCTGTACCCGCGATCACTTCAGCGTCTGGATACTGGCTTTTAATAAGCTGAGCGAAGGCATCTGCAATATAGTTACGAACCTCTGGGTAAGCCATAGTCAGACGGTTATCGCAATAGATCGGCGATTTGATGCCAGAGGTCCATGTAAATGGCTCCTGTGGACGCAATGCTACCGCTCCAATCTTAAGCAGATAACTTGCTACTTGTTCACTTCTATTTAATGAGCTCATGCTTGGATCATCTCCTCAATAATATTTAATGCTGCCTGACGTGGATCTGGTGAAGCTGTAATCGGCCGTCCCACAACAAGGTAGTGACTACCCTGACGAATGGCTTTTCCAGGCGTCATAACCCGGGACTGGTCGTCCAAGGAAGCACCTGCTGGCCGGATACCCGGTGTAACCGTGCAAAATGCTGGCCCACAAGCTTCTGCGATAGCTGCGGACTCTTGCGGCGAAGCCACTACACCATCTAGACCTGCATGTGCTGCCAGCTTGGCGTATCTTACCACAGTATCCGCTACCTCACCTGCGATTCCAATTTCATTATTCATCACTTCTTGACTCGTACTGGTTAGCTGGGTAACTGCAATAATCAAAGGCATCTTAAGGGCTGCATTAGCACTAACTGCTGAAGTCGCACCAATGCGCGCTGCAGCCATCATAGCTGAGCCCCCTGCCGCGTGTACGTTAAACATATCAGCGCCGAGATTAGTGAGACTTTGAGCGCCACCTTTTACCGTGTTGGGGATATCATGCATCTTTACATCAACGAACACAGAATAACCACGAGATTTCAGCTCTTTAATAAATTCCGGTCCTGCCGCATAGAACAACTGCATGCCTACCTTCATATAGCAAGGAATCCCTTCCAGCTTGTCGATCAAGGCTCTTGCTTCAGCAACATCAGGATAATCCAAGGCGATCATCAGCCGATTCGCCATTTCTTTCCACTCTACTTCTCCATATCCCATAACCATGCTCCTATCCAGTGCAGACTAAATCCACACCCTTTATTTATTAGACCCTAGGCATAGCGGAACGGTCTGCGTAAACGCAAACCGCCCTATGCATCTTTATGAGATTAGTTCAATTGTCCGACAAAAGCAGGCATGGACTGTGACGAGAAGTTTATCGTCTGCAGCATTCTGAGCAAAGCCGTCACTGTATCAAGTGAAGTCATACATACGACGCCATTCTCAACCGCTTCACGGCGGATACGGAATCCGTCACGTTCTGGCGTTTTACCTTTAGTCAGTGTATTAAAGACGAAGTTAGCTTGCCCACCACGAATCAAGTCGAGAATGTTTGGCGCACCTTCATCCAGCTTGTTTACATTCATTACGTTGAGGCCTGCTTCTTCAAGCGCTTGTGCCGTGCCTCCAGTAGCAATGATTTTGTAACCCATGGAATGGAAGCCTTTCATAAGTTCTACAGCTTCTGCTTTATCTTTATCTGCCACCGTAACGATGATAGCGCCTGTAGCTGGAATCTTCATCCCTGCTCCGATCAGACCTTTGTATAAAGCTTTTGCGTACAATTTATCACGGCCCATAACTTCACCGGTTGATTTCATTTCAGGTCCGAGTGTAGGTTCTACTCTGCGCAGTTTGGCAAAAGAGAACACTGGCACTTTAACCGATACATAATCGCTTTCTGGCCACAGACCTTCTGTATAACCGTCATCCTTCAGCTTGCTGCCAAGAATGATTTTGGTTGCCAAATGCGCCATTGGAATTCCTGTCACCTTGCTCAGGAAAGGAACCGTACGCGAGGAGCGTGGATTTACTTCGATTACGTATACTTCGTTCTGATAGATAACAAACTGGATGTTGACCAATCCAATCGTCTTCAGTTCCTTAGCGATCTTGATTGTGATTTCAGCGATTTTCGCTTTCAGACCTTCATCCAGATATTGCGGAGGATATACAGCGATAGAGTCACCGGAGTGAACACCTGCGCGCTCGACATGTTCCATGATGCCCGGAATAACTACTGTCTCACCATCACAAATCGCGTCTACCTCAACCTCTTTACCCAGCATGTAACGGTCAATCAATACTGGATGCTCTGGATTCACTTTTACCGCTNNATGTAGCTGAGCAGTTCAGTATCGTTATATACAATCTCCATTGCGCGTCCGCCTAGTACGTAGGAAGGACGAACCAGCACCGGATATCCAAGGGATTGTGCAGTTTCTACGGCTTGATCTACATCGGTAACCGTCTTACCTTTCGGTTGAGCGATATCAAGACGTGCCAGCAATGCTTCGAATTTCTTACGGTTCTCAGCTTCATCAATGCTGTCCAGGCTAGTACCGAGAATATTCACACCAGCAGCACTTAGTGGTGCCGCAAGGTTGATCGCTGTCTGACCACCGAATTGAACGATAACCCCAATCGGATTCTCTTGCGCAATTACGTTCATGACGTCTTCGAAGAATAAGGGTTCGAAGTACAACCGGTCCGAAGTATTGAAGTCTGTAGATACAGTCTCAGGGTTATTGTTAATGATAACCGCTTCATATCCAGCCTTTTGAATGGCCCATACCGCATGCACTGTGGAGTAATCGAACTCAATCCCTTGACCGATCCGGATTGGACCAGATCCCAGCACGATAACCTTTTGCTTATCAGAATGAATGACCTCATTCTCAGTCTCATAAGTAGAGTAGTAGTAAGGTGTAGAAGCTTCGAACTCAGCTGCACAGGTATCTACCATTTTGAACACAGGCGTTAATCCTTGCTCCAAACGTAGCGCGCGCACATCAGCTTCTTTGGTATATTTGCCGTCCGCTTGTCCTTCTGCACGAATTTCAGCAATTGCACGGTCTGTAAAGCCTTTGCGTTTCGCTTGATATAGAGTTTCCGCAGACAAAGTTTCTTCGCCGCGAATAACATCTTCAAAGTTAATCAAACCTTCAATTTTGGAGAGGAACCACCAGTCCACGTTCGTGATATCCTGGATCTCTTGCAAACCATAGCCACGACGGAAAGCTTCAGCTATCAGGAACAGACGCTCATCGTCAGGCTTCGCAAGACGTTCACGCAACACGCTCTCTTCCAGTGTCTCAGCACCTGGCAGACGGAAACGATGAACACCGATTTCCAAGGAACGAATCGCTTTATGAATCGACTCTTCAAAAGTACGGCCGATTGCCATCACTTCGCCTGTCGCTTTCATCTGCGTACCAAGCTTACGGTTCGCATGAATGAACTTGTCGAACGGCCAGCGTGGAATTTTACTTACGATATAGTCAAGTGTAGGCTCGAAGCATGCATAAGTCTGTCCGGTAACCGGATTGACGATTTCATCAAGCGTGTAACCCATCGCGATTTTGGCAGCCATTTTGGCAATTGGATATCCAGTTGCTTTAGAAGCCAAAGCCGAGGAACGGCTGACACGCGGGTTTACTTCGATTACATAATATTGATAACTTTGCGGATCAAGTGCGAACTGTACGTTACATCCACCCTCAATATTCAGGGCGCGGATGATTTTGAGCGAAGCCGTGCGCAGCATTTGGTATTCGCGATCTGACAACGTCTGGCTAGGTGCCACAACAATACTGTCACCTGTATGTACGCCTACAGGATCAAAGTTTTCCATGTTGCAGACAACGATACAGTTGTCATTGGCATCACGCATAACCTCGTATTCAACTTCCTTCATGCCGGCAATACTCTTCTCAACCAGACATTGTCCGATCGGGCTATAACGAATACCTGCTTTGACTGTTTCACGCAGTTCTTCTTCGTTGTCGCAGATCCCGCCGCCTGTACCGCCAAGTGTATAGGCTGGACGTACAATCAGAGGGAAACCAATTTCCTCAGCGAATTTCATTGCTTCATCTACAGTGGTGATAATGCTGCTATCAGGTACAGGTTGATCCAATTCACGCATTAGATCACGGAACAAATCGCGATCTTCTGCTTTCTCGATGGAATCAAGCTGTGTACCGAGAAGCTTAACATTCTCTTGCTCAAGTACACCTGCACGAGCCAATTCTACAGCCATATTGAGGCCGGTCTGACCGCCCAGTGTTGGGAGCAATCCATCTGGACGCTCCTGGCGAATAATAGCAGTCACGAATTCAAGCGTAATAGGCTCGATGTATACTTTATCTGCAATATTGGTATCTGTCATAATCGTTGCTGGGTTACTGTTAATCAGTACGACTTCCACGCCTTCTTCTTTAAGGGCTTGGCAAGCCTGAGTTCCTGCGTAGTCAAACTCCGCTGCTTGACCAATGACGATCGGTCCGGAACCGATCACTAGAATTTTTTTAAGCTTATCGTTCTTTGGCATGTTATAGAGCTCCTTTCACGGCTTCAAGCTGTAAGTTAGTTTTTGGCGCCGTGATTCTGGCGTTTGCCGCAAGTTGTGCCTGACGTGAAACAACAGGTGTCTTTGCTTTATAATCTGCAATCATTTGCAGGAAGCGATCGAACAAGTAGCTGCTGTCATGTGGTCCTGGCGCCGCTTCTGGATGATATTGCACCGAAAATGCTGGGTAACGAGTATGTTTAATTCCTTCAACAGTCTTATCATTATTATTAATGTGAGTAACTTCTAGTTCAGTGTTCTTCACAGATTCCTCATTCACGGTATAACCATGGTTCTGGGAAGTGATGAAGCAGCGTCCGCTTTCCAGTTCCTTCACAGGGTGATTCCCTCCGCGGTGACCGAATTTCAGCTTCTCTGTATCTGCTCCACAAGCCAGTGCAAACAACTGATGACCTAGGCAGATTCCGAAGATCGGATATTCGCCAAGCAATTCGGAAATCGTCTTGACAGCGTGAGGCACATCTTTCGGGTCCCCAGGACCATTGGAAAGTAGGATACCATCTGGGTTCAGACGGCGGACTTCTTCCGCTTTAACATCATGTGGCACAACAACAACATCACAACCACGGTCGTTAAGCTCACGTAGGATACCAGCCTTCGCACCATAATCCACAAGCACAATTCTTTCTTTGTTGCCTGGGCTGCTGTACGAACTTGCTGTTCATGTACGAGCTACCTGATTGCGCAATTCCTCAATCGTAGTATTTCCCATCATTTCCATCAGTTCCTCTACACGTTTGTTAGAAGTCGTCAGGATTGCTTTCATTGTTCCGTAGTGGCGAATAATCCGAGTCAACATCCGAGTATCAATCTCGCTGATCCCTGGAATATCGTATTCTTTCAACAAGTCGTCCACACTGTATTCAGCACGCCAGTTACTAGGTACTTCTTCATGACGACGTACTACAAAGCCGTGTACGAAAGGTCTAACAGATTCAAAGTCATCCCGTGTAATCCCGTAGTTCCCGATCAATGGGTAAGTCATTGTAACGATTTGTCCGCAATATGAAGGGTCAGACAGCACCTCTTGATATCCTGTAATTCCTGTATTAAAAACAACCTCGCCTGTCTTTTCACCCTCAGCGCCAAATGCGGTACCTGTAAATAAAGTTCCGTCTTGCAGCAGCAATCTCGCCTGCATTCCCTTCCACTCCTTCATGTTTCTGTAGTCTAATGCTTATGCCTTACAAGCCTTCCGGAGTGAACGTGTACACAATCGCTGCATCCGTAAAGATCAGCAACTTCGCTTCACCAGTCTGCTAGTTTTTCTCAGTCCATACGGCTTTGCCGTCTACCCATGTCATTACTGGCCAGCCCTTAAGCTTCCAGCCACCAAAAGGAGTATTCCGTCCTTTACTTGCAAAAGAACCTGGGTCTACTTCTTTCTCTTGCTCCAGATCGATCAGTGTCAAATCTGCAGGAGCTCCGATATCCATCACACCGGTGTTCAGTCTGAATACCCGTGCAGGATCAGCGGTCATTCTTTGTACTAGTAAGGATAAATCCCATTTCCCGGTTGCCACAAACGCTGTGTATAGTAGTGGGAATGCTGTTTCGAATCCAACGATACCAAAAGGTGCAAGTTGCATGCCTTTAGCCTTCTCTTCCTCACTATGTGGCGCGTGATCCGTAACAATCATATCTAGTGTGCCATCAAGCAAACCTTCGATACACGCCTCAACATCGCGGCGGGAGCGTAGCGGCGGGTTCATTTTCCAATTCGCATCAAGGCCTGGAATATCTTCTTCAGAGAGCAGTAAGTGATGCGGACACACCTCAGCAGTTACTTTAATGCCGATCTCTTTCGCTTGGCGAATCAGTCGCACCGATTGTTCAGTACTTACATGGCATACATGGTAATGAACGCCTGTCGCTTCAGCTAGCAAAATATCGCGTCCAACATGGATCGCTTCCGACTCATTTGGAATTCCTTTCAGGCCATGCTTTCTTGCGAACTCACCTTCGGCTACACAGCAGCCTTCAACCAGTGAATTATCCTCGCAGTGAGCAATGACTGGCATATCCAGTGCTGCGGCGATGTTCATTGCATCTTTCATCATTTGAGCACTTTGCACGCCTACGCCGTCGTCGGTATAACCAATAGCTCCAGCTTCTTTAAGCGCCGCAAAATCAGTCAACTCACGTCCTAGCTCATTTTTCGTAATGGCTGCATAAGGAAGTACTTTAACTAGTCCTGCTTCACGCGCTTTGTCTTTCACAAATTGGNNTTTCCGGCGTATCTGTTACCGGACGGGTATTAGGCATACAAGCGATGGTCGTAAATCCGCCTTTGGCAGCCGAGCGACTTCCGGTTTCCACTGTTTCCTTGTGTTCAAATCCCGGTTCGCGCAAGTGCACATGCATATCAATGAGTCCCGGAATGAGTAGCTTGCCTTCAGCATCAATGATCTCTCCAGCTTCTGGTGCAGCTTCATTTCCTTCGATTAAGGCCGAGATAACACCTTCTTCAAGTACAATATGTTTCCGCTCTAACAAGCCTTCCTTATTCAATACGCTGGCGTTTCTAATAATCACTGTCATGATTCTACCTTTACCCTCAGATCCCGGCTGCGGGCCCTCTCATTATTATATAATAAAAATTCATGTTTGTGTATATTTATTAGTCCGTATACATCATCATTCTTTGAACTTTATAGTAAAGCTCTTTCGAGAACTGCCATCCGAACCGGCACCCCATTAGACATTTGTGGGAAAATCCTTGATTGACTGCACTCTACAACTGCATCATCAATCTCGACATTCCGGTTAACCGGAGCTGGATGCATAATGATTGTATCTTTTGCGAGCTTAGCTGCGCGTTCTTCCGTTAAACCGTACTGTCTACGGTAATCTTCCGCGGAAAGTACGATACCAGAAGCATGGCGTTCCAGCTGTACACGAAGCATCATGACCACATCTGCTTTAAGAGCTTCCTCTATGGTTACATAAGGTGCGTATTCCATAAGCTCAGGAGCCTTCATATTCTCCGGTGCACAGAATTGCACTTTAGCTCCTAGCTTTGTAAGTCCCCACAGATTGGAGCGTGCTACCCGGCTATGCATGATGTCCCCGATAATGGAAACTGTGAGACCCTTTAATTCTCCAAACGTTTTGGTCATGGTGTAAAGATCTAGCAGTGCTTGCGTTGGATGTTCATTGTTGCCGTCGCCCGCATTAATAAGCGGTATGGACACCTTCTCAGCTAACTGCTGCAGCACACTTGCAGGCTTCAAACGCACAACTCCGGCATCGATCCCCATCGATTCCAGTGTGCGTACTGTATCGTAGATCGACTCCCCTTTTTCTACACTAGAAGCTGCAGCCGTAAAATTAAGTACTTGTGCACCCAGTCGTTTCTCTGCCATTTCAAAAGAGAAGCGTGTGCGTGTGCTATTTTCAAAGAACATGTTAGAAATAAAATGCGAGTTCAAAATGGGAGTTAGCTTCTCACTTTGATTGTCCCAGTATGCTGTTCTGTTCAGCAGCCCAGTGATTTCCGACCGATC
>DJUJ01000037.1:29806-36878 GCA_002438345.1 Paenibacillus sp. UBA6285 | reverse complement strand
TCTTTTATTCCCAGCAGACTACGTTCCTTTACCTTGGTAAGTGTCATGATGTTATCGTTCCTCCCGGTTTGAAATAATGTAGACCTCGTCTTTGCCGTCGTATTCCTTCAGCGCCACTTCAATCTGCTCATGCTTTGAGGTAGGTACATTCTTACCGATGTAGTCTGGCCGGATCGGCAGCTCGCGGTGTCCACGGTCAGCCAATACTGCCAGTTGAATCATTCGTGGGCGTCCGCAATCCATCAAAGCGTCCATTGCCGCGCGGATGGTTCGTCCGGTGTAAAGCACATCGTCGAACAAAATAACCTTCTTATCATGGATGCCATCACTGCCGGAAGTAATAATGACGTTACTCTTCACTACCGCTTCACTGCCTTCTACTTCACGGTCATCCCGGTAATGCGTAATGTCGAGTTCGCCGTAAGGAATCTCGACGCCTTCAATCTCCTTGATGCGCTCAGCGATGCGCTGTGCCAGGTATACGCCTCGTGTCCGGATGCCGACCAGCAGACAGTTCTCAATCCCTTTGTTCTTCTCCAAAATCTCATGAGCAATACGAGATAATGCCCGGCGGATCGCCGTTTCGTCCATAATCACATTTTTCTCAGTAACCATAATCTTGTCACCCTCCACTTGTTCGCCTGTTCAAGTTCCTGGAAATCAAAAAACTCCTTGCCTATAACAGGCAAGGAGTGAAATCCGCAGATGAAGAAGATGATGGCCGCGCGCATAAAAAGACAGTCCGGTGTATACACACGGATACCCTTCTAAGAGTCGCGAACCTCGATTCACGTTACCTTGCCAGCCTCACAGGACTGAATTAAAGGCGCTATTCATTTAACCAGAATTATGACAGAACAAACCCTGCATGTCAACTTTATCTGCCTAAACTGCAGCACATTCGAAGCCCGATTCGATTAACAACAAGAGGAAGCGGTAACACTGGATATTGCATATTTTTCCTTATTTTCTACACCCATCCCGTAGACTCCTATAATTTACATTTTGAATTTTTCGATCTGGATTAACTTCCCTGCTCACTTCTGCTGAGAAAGCTACTCAGGAATTGCGTGGATAGAGGGTATTATAGGGAAAACCTCCCTATAATTAGGTCATAGTAGTCATTATGATCAGGTTATGCGGAATTCCTCCCTATAAATTAAAGGATTTCCTTTGAATACGACCAAATAAGCTGAAATAGAGGGAAAAATTCCCTATATTCTAGCGGATTGAAGCTACAGCACGGAATTAGAGGGAACAATTTCCTATCTTACAGTAGATCTATTCCACAGTAGATCTAGCCTATACGTAAAGAAAAGCTGCCCTAGGTTTCCCATGGGGCAGCTTCAATTTCAAACCAATTCTTAAAATTCAAATTCCACATCGCTTAGACGTCTTTGGATTTCAGAGATTACACGTCTTTCTTCCTCTTCACCTTTAGCAATAAAGGTAACAGAGAAACGTACAAACGGACCTGCATCATCCCAAGGCACGGTGGAGATTAGCTTCTCACGAATCAGGAATTGGGAGAAATCCTCACCAGATTCAAAACGACGACCGCCTTTGACACCCTTCGGTGCAGCAACATAAAGGAAGAAGGAACCCTTTGGTTTCTCAGCTTTAAAGCCTAGACTATTCAGTGCATCAACCAGCAGATTGTGACGACGTGAATACTTGGCAGCAATCGCTTCAGTAATCTCTGGATGAGCAAGGCCATAGGCCGCAGCTTTTTGAATCGCGATAAATTGACCGGAATCGTTATTATCCTTCACATCGCTGAATGCTTTAACAACTAACGGATTCCCGGCAACAAAGCCGATTCTCCAGCCTGTCATATTGTAGGACTTGGAAAGGGAATGTAGTTCCACGCCAACATCCTTAGCACCCGGCACAGAGAGGAAGCTAAGAGGCTTCAACCCATCATAAGTCAGGGCAGCATATGGTGCGTCATGAATGACAACAACATCGTATTTTTTAGCCCATGCAACTACCTCAGCAAAAAACTCAGGGGTCGCACTAGCGCCCGTTGGATTGTTTGGATAGTTCAAATAGAGAAGTTTAGCCTTATGAGCAACCTCTTCAGGAATTTCGTTCAGATCTGGAAGGAAGTTATTCTCCTTCTTCAGCTCCACTGTAAATACTTGTCCACCCAAGTATTTAGTATGTGTACCTAGCACTGGATAACCTGGCACCGTCATGATCGTGATATCACCAGGATTGATGAAGCAAGAAGGCAACATCGCCAGCGCAGGCTTAGATCCGATAGAGTGAACTACCTCCGTAACTGGATCGATGCCTTCAACACGGAATACTTCCCGCAAATATTCAGCAGCAGCTGTCTTAAACTCAGCAATTCCGTTATCCGCATAACCACGGTTCTCTTCCTTAGCTGCTTCTTCAGCAAGCTTAGCGACGATACCTGCATCTGCCATCTCATCTGGCTCGCCTACGCCCATATCGATCAGTTCAATATCAGGAAAATCCTGTTTTGCGGATGCTTTGGCACGTTTGATTTTCTCGAATTTATAAATCGAGGTGTCTTTGCCGTAATTCGCACCGCCGATGCGGTCTGCAAAATTAGTCTGAATGAAGCTATCTTGGTATTGTTCGATACTCATACTGTCATCTCATCTCCTGGCTATCTATTCTAATTAAGACATCCCCACAAAGTGGGGCTTTGCTTCGATGCTTACTCAGGTACTTCGCGGGGGCCCCAAATATATACCTTCTGAATCATTTAGAAGAAACGGTTTCGCCGTCCTTGGATGGCGTATGTTTCTAGAGATCCGTTTCTGTGATAAAAAATAAGGATAAAGAATAAGGTATAACCCTCTCTTTATCCTTATGTTATTAAATATGATGGAAAGCCGTGTTCAATACCATAGACTAATTATCACTTCATTTGTACTTATCTGCTGCGCAATGTGAACAGAACTTCTTCCATGTCTTCCGGAATAGGTCTGCTGAATTCTTTATATTCACCTGTCGTAGGATGAATAAATCCAAGCACCGCCGCATGCAACGCCTGTCCATTCATAGCTGTTCCCTTGCTGCGTCCATAAATCGGATCGCCAACAAGCGGATGACCAATGAATTTCATATGCACCCTGATCTGATGCGTGCGGCCAGTCTCCAGCTGGAGCTCCAGCAGTGTACAGTCACCGAAACGTTCCATCACTGTAAAATGGGTCACAGATTTCTTGCTGTTCTTTTCCGTAACAGTATACAGCTTACGATCATGTGGATCTCTACCGATCGGAGCATCAACCGTTCCTTTATCATGCGATAAATTGCCGTGTACGACTGCTATATAGCGGCGTGTTACACTGTGCTCTTTAAGCTGTGCTGCGAGCGACGCGTGACTGGCATCATTCTTAGCCACCATAATAAGACCAGAGGTATCCTTATCAATACGGTGTACAATACCTGGACGAATCTCACCGTTAATACCGGATAGATCCTTGCAGTGATACATCAGTGCATTCACCAAGGTGCCTGACGGATGCCCAGCTGCTGGGTGCACAACCATACCACGTGGCTTATTAATCACAATGACATCGCTGTCCTCATAGACAACTTCAAGGGGGATATTCTCCGGGATCAAATCCGTCACTTCTGCTTCAGGGACGACAACGGAAACTACATCGCCTTCCGAGAGCTTATAGTTGGCTTTCACTGGTGCGCCATTAACCGTAACATGACCACCGCTGATCCATAACTGTACCTGAGAACGGGAAACATCCTCTTCCCAAGATTCCGTAATATATTTATCGATTCGCTCCCGCGCATTCTCCGCCGAAACGGTCCATTCCGTGACGTCCCTCTCTTCTTCGCTCGTAGATGCCGCTTGGTGATTGACGTCTTTGTTCAAATCATTCATTCCCTTCTTTTACTTCCTTTGCTTCTTTTACTTCTTTGATTTCCGTGATTTCTTCACCGTTCTTAAGATCGCGGAATGAATCCAAAAGAATCAGCCCAACCCCAATGACGATACAAGAATCCGCTACGTTAAAAATTGGGAAGCTATAGCTTCCAAAATTAAACAGAAGGAAATCGACGACCTCACCACTAATCATCCGGTCCAGGAAGTTACCAATCGCTCCACCCAGAACAAGCCCAAGGGCAACAGACAACATCTTCTGCGAATGTTTAGTCTTGTTCAAGTACCAAACGATGCCTGCAACCACTACAACCGTAACTAAAAAGAAGAACCATTGCTGCCCTTGTAGAATCCCAAAAGCAGCCCCGCGATTACGATGAGAGGTAATCAGGAAAAAATTTCCGATAACCGGAATCTGTTCCCCAATCTCCAGACGTGTGGCAATGAGATATTTCGTTCCCTGATCCACCAAAAATACAATAAGAGCAATCAAATAGTACACCACAGAAGTTGTCACTCCGTTCTTATTTTTCCCGCTAAATGCGGTACGAATACTGTTATAAGACTTGTATATTGTAGCACAGCCCTTAGAAGATCGTCTATTGCGTGACATCACTCGGGCGCTTATTCTTGGGGACTATTTTCCATCGCTAAAATAAGTCCTCTCAGGTCAACCTAACAAAGAACCATCCGGTGCAAATCGGTAAGTCGAAGGGATTCTTAAAAAAGGTACAGAAAGGAGCTTACTCATCATGACGCACCTGACAGTACAGCAGCTCTCAGAGCTGCGCGCTCGATTAGAAAAAGATCGTGATACTATTCAGCAAAGGCTTCAGAATAATGAGCATTATGGATTACAGGAATCCATGCGGGATGGCACTGGAGAGCTCTCTGAGAATGACAACCACCCAGGGGATGCAGCCACTGATCTGTTTAACCGCTCCATGGACATTTCATTATTAGAACGGGACGAGCATGAGCTGGATGATATTGAAGCTGCTCTCTCCGCTATGGATGAAGGCACATATGGGATATGCAAGGCGAGCGGTAAACCGATCCCATTTGAGCGTCTATCCGCTATTCCCTCCACGCTTTATTGTAAAGAGCATGCCCCACGTCAAAATGCACCTTTTACTCGGCCAATTGAAGAAGAATTCTTGTCTCCTCCATTTGGGCGTACGAGTCTCGATGAACGAGATGATCAAAACGGTTTTGACGGTGAGGATGCCTGGCAGATTGTAGAAAGCTATGGCAACTCCGATTCCCCCGCCATGGCGGAGGGCAGCAATATTGACTCTTATAATGATATGGAGATTGAAGCTGATGAGCTGGAAGGCTGCGTGGAGCCTTGGGAGAACTTTATCGCTACTGATATTACAGGCAACCATTTAATTGTAGTACCGGGACGTAGCTATGAGCGTTATAAGGATAGCGGTGAAGGAAGTTACATGCTTGATCCGCTCGAAGGCGAGGAGTAAAAGCATTTTCCCCACAAGAACCATTCGACGGCGTGCTGTTCCATTTTAATGGTGGAATGGCCCGCTGTTTTTTGTTTTTTTCTGCGCTACCTCATTTTGTTAAGAAAATGTACAGCAACTCAGTCATGAAGATGACCGACGATATTTATTATTAATGAGAAGCTTACGCATCATGCACGAGGAAAAAAAGCAGAAACGTAGAAGCCCCAGGTTGGGTAAATCCGCCAAAGAAAATAGAACGAACCCTACTCTCTCCAACAAATCAAGTAAAGACGGATTCGCCTTAAAGACTTATTTGAATTCCAGTTGACGCTGTACAATTCGCACAATATCCGCAATATAATCTCCGATGATCGGTAGATTAAGCGCTCCAAGCCACTGAAGGACATNNGCCGCAAAAAAAGTAAAGCCCAACGCGATCCCCCCTCCACGAGCCGCTCCATATAAGATATTTCGCCAAATTAGATTCCAAGGTGAATATAATAGCTCCGTATACTGATAAATTCGTGATTTCTCTAATATATGGGCCCATTCAAAGGTTAATCGATACATCGTATTCATTTTTTCTTCCAGTGGAATATCTTCTGGATTACGATGATCTGCTGTTAAACGCTCAGGGTTTGCCTCAGGCATAACCTTTTTCTCCGCTCCCTTGTCTGGGCTGTTCTTGTTGCCGGATGTCTTGATGGAGATTCTGTTCTTCTGATCCTCCACAGCCACGGCTCCTCTCATACGTCTATACTCGCCACAAAGTAAACGAGCCCGGTCAAAGAGAATGAATCTCCTTGAGCACGAGGCTCGTTATTTTTGCGGGCGAAATATAAAGACTATATTTCCCGCATAAACAGAAATTCTCCGTTTACACTTGTGCCGCTAGTATATGCTGTTTTGGGACAGGTAATGCAAATTCACACTCCGATATGGATACCGATGGATTTACCACCGACATCTACCGTTTCAAAAGCATGCTCTCCGCCAAAATCAACCGTAGTCACAAGTACATTGTCGCGCAATACATTCTCAAATGCTGTAACTGCTGCTTTAAGCTCATCATCTACATTCAGCGTGAGTGCGATCCGTTTCTCGATCGGCAGATCAAGCCGTTTACGGTAATCCTGAACCGCACGAATGATCTCACGAACCCAGCCTTCTTGCTCAAGCTCAGGTGTGATTTCAGTGTTGAGCGCAACCGTAATTCCATATCCGGAAGCTGCGGCGAAACCTGCTTTAGCTTGTTTTTCAACGAGCAGCTCTTCTGAAGTGATCACCAGTTCTTCTCCCTCTGGCGTTGCAATCGTGATAGAGCCGTCTTGCACCGCTTTGCGGGTAGAGTCACTATCCAGAGCTTTCAGGAAGCCTTGTAGGAAGCCGACGTTTTTGCCGTATTTTTTACCTGCTACCTTAAGATTCAGCTTGAGTGTGAAATCAACAAATCCACTGTCACTGGTCTCCAGTACGATGTTCTTGATGTTGATCTCATCTTTAATGATCTCTTCATACTCAGCCAAATGGAAGTCGCGGTTCATCGAAACGATCAGCTCGGACAGCGGTTGACGATTCTTAATGCCTGTTTCGTTACGCACGTTACGCGCCAGCTCAACGATTTGTCTCGCACTTTCCATATCCTCTTCCAGTTCTTTATCGATCAAGTTCTCATCAGCAACCGGATAGTCCGCCAAATGCACACTTTCTCCGCCGCCAAGGTTCGTGAAGA
>DJUJ01000037.1:0-29792 GCA_002438345.1 Paenibacillus sp. UBA6285 | reverse complement strand
CCGCTGTAGTCAAAAGCACATGGGTCAGCGTACGGTAAGCATCCAGCTTATCTTCACTTAGACCACTACCCCAGAAACGGTCACGGGAACGACGGATATACCAGTTACTCAGCTCATCTACAAAGTTCTCAATGGCTTTGGACGTATTCACGAAGTCATTTACCGCAAGGCCTTTATCCACCAAAAGAATTAAGCTGTTNNAGAATCCAGCGGTCCAGCTTATGTTCTGATACTTTAAAAGGATGATCGGCTGGATCGTAACCATCGATACCTGCATAAAGCGTCAAGAACGCATGCGTATTCACCAGTGTATCTACAACTTTGGATTTGGTTTCCCCTACAAGACCACGAGAGAACCGTTTATTGTTCCACGGCGCACTGTCGGACAGAATCGCCCAACGGAAAGCATCCGTTCCGTATTCGTTCATGATTTCCCATGGGTCAATGACATTGCCTTTGGATTTGGACATTTTTTGACCGTTCTCATCGAGAATGTGTCCTGTAGCGATTACCGCTTTATAAGGAGCTTTACCTTTAAACAAGGTAGATACTGCAAGCAAGCTATAGAACCAGCCACGGGTCTGGTCGATCCCTTCACAGATCATATCCGCTGGATATTGATCGTTCAGCTTATCTTCGTTTTCAAATGGATAATGGCTTTGTGCGAAAGGCATCGAGCCACTATCGAACCATACGTCGATAACTTCCGGAGTGCGAACCATCTCTGCACCTTCACTGAAAGGACTGCGTAGTTTGATGTTATCAACAAAAGGCTTGTGCAGCTCGATATCCTCAGGTACATCGCCAATCGCCATCGCTCTCAGTTCTTCAATGCTGTGTGGAGCGAACTCTTTGCCCGTTTCTTGACATACCCAGACATTAAGCGGTGTACCCCAGTAACGATTACGGCTGATATTCCAGTCCACCAGTTCATCCAAGAACTTCCCGAAACGGCCTTCGCGTACATGCTCAGGGTACCAATCTACACTGTTGTTGTTGGCAATCAGCTGATCTTTGATCGCTGTAGTGTTGATGAACCAGCTGTCTGTTGCGTAGTACAAGAGTGGTGTATCACAACGCCAGCAGAACGGATAGCTGTGCTCGTATTTTTCCTTACCGTAAAGTAGTCCTCTTTCAGATAAAGCTTTAACGATATCCAAATCGCAATCTTTCACGAAGCGTCCAGCAAAATCAGATACTACATCCGTATACTTACCGGAATTATCAACCACGTTTACGAAGCTGATGCCATTCTCGCGGCAAGTCTTGTAGTCATCTTCACCATGCGCTGGTGCCATGTGTACGATCCCTGTACCACTGGAATCTGTAACGAAGGAAGCACCTACGATGACATTACTTTTCTCTGCTTTGATGTATCCGAAAGGAGGAGCGTAGGTTTTACCGATAAACTCGGAACCTTTGTGTGTAGAAAGGACTGTGTGCTCGCCTTTCATTACTTCTTCGACCAAATTCTTGGCAACGATGTACACGCCGTCTTCTTGTTGTACACGTACATAGTCCATGTCAGGGTTCATGGCTAATGCCATATGCGCTGGCAGTGTCCAAGGTGTAGTCGTCCAAGCTAGTACGAAGTCTCCACTGTCATCCAGTTTGAACTTTGCAGTCGCACTGAGATCCTTGACGGTCGTGTAACCTTGAGCTACTTCATGGGAGCTTAGGGTAGTCTGGCAGCTTGGGCAGTAAGGACTAACGCGGTGTCCGCGGTAGAGCAACCCTTTGTCATGCACCGTAGCCAAGATGTTCCACACGCTCTCTATATAAGTGTTATCCAAGGTTACGTAAGGATTATCTAGATCCGTCCAATAACCAATGCCCTCAGTAAACTCGCGCCATTGCTTCTCATAGCCGAAGACGCTGTCTTTACATTCCTGGATGAATTTCTCTACGCCATATTCCTCGATCTCCTGCTTGCCGGAGATGCCCAGTTTCTTTTGAACGCCTAGTTCTACTGGCAAGCCGTGTGTATCCCAGCCTGCTTTACGTACTACGCGATATCCTTTCATCGTCTGGTAACGACCGATGAAATCCTTGATTACCCGGCCCAGCACGTGCCCGATATGCGGGGCGCCGTTCGCTGTGGGAGGGCCTTCGTAAAATACATAGTTCGGACGTCCTTCACGGTTCTCCATGGATTTGCGGAACGTATTTTCGTCGCTCCATTTCTTCAGTATGCGGACATCTCTTGCCCGCGCTTTTTCTCTGACATCTACTTTTTGCATGTGATGGTCAATCCTTTCATGGTTTAGTCTTTAACCTCTTTTCGATCCCCCGCTTATCACCGCAAGCGGCACGCTTTACCTCAGGCACCCGAGCCGCGATCCCGTTAGGGCAGCGGGGGCTCGGGGCGCCTCGGGGCGAACTTGCGCAGCTGTTCGCCTGTGCTCTTGCCTTTGGCTCCCGAGCCGCGATCCCGCAGGGCAGCGCTGGCTCGGGGTGCCACATGGGCCGGCGAGTGAAGCGCCGGCCTGCCCTAGCAGTGAAGGCCCCGCAGGCGAACCCGCCAGGGGAGCCTAAGATGGGCCGCTCCTTCGCCAACATGAGTCCGTTCGCTTCCACCACCGTACCTTTTTGCACGAGGCTTTACTTTGCGGGGGTCCAGAGGGCGGTAGCCCTTGGGGTCCCCCTTAGAAAGGGGGATTTAGGGGGATGGCCACCCCCGAAACAACAAAATAAGCGTCACCTCACCCCCAAAGGGGCGAGACGACGCTCGCGATACCACCCTAATTCTGAGCATGAGCACATCCTTAAGGGGAGTGTATTCAGCACAATCTCAGTCCTGCGCGTAAATCTCATGCACAGGTCCGGTGTAACGTCCGGCAGACGGCTAAGCTTACGCACGATCAACGCTTCAGCTTAACTTCTAGGGGAAGATCTTCCGGCAGGGTTCGAACAATCGGCTCTCAGCAATCGCCGACTCTCTGGAGAACGTTACCTTGTCGTACTTGTCCCGTCATCGAATACATATAAACTTTAAACAGATATGTTCTATTTATAGACTTTTTGAGTCTAAATGTCAACAACCGCTAGCCAAATCCGCATTAGAAGTATACCGGCGCTGGTGGAAGATACTTTATTATGATCGATTTTAGCGAAAAATAAAAAATAGAGGGAATAACTCCCTCTATTAAGCCGATTCTGGTTTGAAATTATAAATTAGAGGGAATTCCCCCCTATAAATTCAAGCAATATCCCTATTCCAGAGCGAATCAAGGATATTAAAGGGAGAATTTCCCCTTAACCTAATTTACAGACCCAAAATCCAAAAAGAACAGGAGAAATTCCCTCTAATTTGATCGAAGGCCCCAGAGCCCCAGATCCTGCCCAATCACAAACCAAATCGGCATTCATTCATCACAATTCATTAGATGCGATGTCCAACATCATCCTTAAAAGTTACGCTCTCGCTCGCCTCACGACTCTCCAAGGCATTCCAGTCATCCTGTGACAACAGCTCGAGCTGAGCTTCCACCAATGTACGGAAACGGGTGCGATAGATCGAAGCTTGCTTGCGCAATTCTTCAGTCTCAATAGCAACCTTACGGGATTTGGATAACGCTTCGTTAATAATCCGATCAGCGTTCTTCTCCGCTTCCTTGATAATGAGCTGCGATTCCTTCTTGGAGTTGTTCTTCACATCATCCGCCGCTTCCTGAGCGACTAAGATCGTCTTCGATAAACTCTCTTCAATATTCACAAAATGATCCAGACGCTCTTGAATGGACAAAAGCTGATTCTGCAGCTCCTTGTTCTCACGGATGACACTTTCATAATCCTTGATCACTTGATCCAGAAATTCGTTGACCTCGTCCTCATCATAACCGCGAAGTCTCCGAGAGAACTCCTTGTTATGTATATCGAGCGGTGTTAATGGCATGCTGTGCACCTCCTAGAAATTTCGGACCTTCTAAGTCTCTGAACCATACCTGCGCAGCAGACAAAGAAGAAAGACTGTACTTCAAGTAAAGGCAGAGGATGTATCGACGTTCCAACTGCCATTCATGGTTCGCCTCTTCTATAAAATATCGGCGCCCTGCTTTAAAAATGTTTGATTCCCTCGAAATAATCAATTTCGACAAGTAAAGCCGGATTCCTGCAAGGGATTCACACAAATTTACCAACCTGAACACGGTATCGGCCCTTTTTCGTCAAACTACCGACCTCTAGAACCTTGAATCGACCAAATCCTTGAATAGATACCATGTCACCATCTTTAAGTCCGCAGGAAGGGTCTTCCTCCACTTTCCAATTTACCCGAACGCGTCCAGCCTTGATGGGAGCAAGAATTTTGCTTCGGCTAAGCCGTGTTACATCTGCGGCAATGCCATCCAATCGTAGGGACGCTACAGTCAAATCCATCATTTCCAGCTTCACCTCACTATTACGCAAGGAAGAAAGTGGCAATACCTCCGTACTCACCTGTATTCGGTGTACTCCAGTTAAATTCATGGCTAAATAATCTGCAATATCTGCAGCTACTACCACATGACAACCATCGTCCAGAACATGAATATCACCGATTTTGTCACGTTTTACTCCAAGACCCAGAATAGAACCCATGTAGTCCCCATGCTCAAGCGCCAGAAACTTTTGTTCACCGGAGGTTATCGCAAGAACCTTCATCTCCATATCCTCATGATCCAGCTCACGATAATCGGGAGCAACCAGTGCTCGCTTCCGCTCTGCCTCAGCATGACCGCCCTCCCATCTGACGATTACGTCTGGATGGCGGTTGACGAGAGTCTGCAGAATAAATCCTTGGCGCGGATCTAGAAATTCGGTCAATTTAGCCTCATGATATTCACCTGCATGGGTAACCCATTCCCAAGCCTTGTCCACAAATTGTCTTTCATCGGGATGAAAATGCCCGTAAACTTCTGTCTTCATATCTTCTGCCTAAAAAATTAAGTGCAAAATGGATTTGAGTCCACCTGCCGCAAATTCCAAGACGAGTAGTGCAATGATCGGGGAAATATCAAGCGTACCAAAGAGTGGCGGAATAAACCGACGAAATGGCGTCAAGTACGGCTCAACAAGCTTACTCAGCAGTTCTCCGATAAAGGTATCACGAACGTTAGGTAACCACGACATCAGTACATAGAAAATAATCATGTAAAAATAAATATTGAACAGCATATCAATAATGGAATCAATTTGGAGCAAAGCTCATTCACCTCATTCTGTTATAGTCTGGATCGTCACCTAAGATTTCCGTAATGGCACCTTGAATTTCAACGGTATCTGGAGTGCACATAAATATATTGCCCCCAATTTTAGAGATTCCTCCACCAAGGGCATAAACAGTTCCGCTAAGAAAATCAATAATTCTCATCGCTTGATCGTTACGGACGCGCTGAAGATTGATCACTACCGTCCGGTGAGAACGGAGATGGTCAGCAATTTCCTGAGCCTCATCGTACGAACGTGGCTCATAAAGTACAACTTTTACATTCTTTTGCGAATGGATACTGACAACGTTGCCCCTTTGATTTTTGCGGGTTTCGACAGGGGCTGGCTCATATTCATCCTCTTCATGGGAAATTTGCTCCCGCTCCACAATTTCCTCTTCCTCCTGCAAGCCCAAAAAACTCATAAATCGGTTCATAACGCTCATCACGATCCCTCCTAATGGCCTACTAACACCGTACCCAGGCGTACCCAGGTGGCTCCTTCCTGTATCGCTACCTCAAAATCATTCGACATTCCCATCGATAGCTCCGTAATCGGCTCAGGTGTCAAAGCAAGTTGATTGAGCTCATCGCGCAGCTCACGAAGTCCGCGAAATACAGGACGGGTAAGCTCCGGATCACCTTCTAAAGGTGCCATCGTCATTAGTCCAATTACTTTTACACGGTCGAGACTAGCAATTTCACGTAAAAATCCAGGTACCGCCTCAGGCGACAGACCAAACTTCGTGTCTTCTCCAGAGATGTTCACTTGAAGAAAGACATTCACTTCCTGATCTGCGGCAATCGCCTTTTTGTGTAATTCTTGTGCCAGGGATATCCGGTCCAAAGAGTGTATATATGGAAACTTGCCAATAACGTCTTTAACCTTATTGGTCTGCAAATGCCCGATAAAATGCCATGTCCCTTGGTCCCCTAAAACCTTCCATTTGTGCTCAGCATCCTGCCAGCGACTCTCGGCAATATGCTCTAGGCCAGCCTCCAATACGGAGGACACCATTTCCAGAGAAACATATTTCGTCACTGCAATTACCTTGACGTCATTTCGATCCCGGCCGCTTGCCGCGCAGGCACGTGTTACACGTTCCTCTACCTCAGCAATTCTCTCCTGCAGTGTTAAAGCCAACTTTCAACTCTCCTTTATTCCGATCCAGCTCGTCATCCTGCCTGTAACCCCATTTTCTTTGCGATAAGAAAAGAACAAATCTTGATTACAGCTTGTACACCAAGATGTACATTCGATATGAGTCGGCAATATTCCTGCTTTAATCATAATGCGTCGATTCATTTCTTTCAAGTTTAGCATGTATTTGTTCTCATCTTTGTCAGATGTTCTGTATAGCCCGACAGTACCAGCTGTTTCTATCGGCTTATTCAGATCACCCTCCAACCGGCGGACATGCTCCATCACATAATCATCCACCTCATAACAGCAGTCACCAATAGATGGACCAATCGCTGCAATAATGTCCTGCGGATGACTACCGTATACAACCCCCATCTTATTCACCATAGCTGCTGCAATCCAGGCCACAGTTCCCTTCCAGCCAGCATGCGCAAGACCTACGACATGATGCACTGGATCATAAAAGTAAAGGGGGACGCAATCCGCATAAAAAGAAGTCAGCAAAACTCCCGGCACATCGGTAAGCAAACCATCCGTTGTCTGAAATGCCGACGTTCTATCCTTTTGACCCCGGCCACGATCGGCTTCCCTTACCACTGCTATTTCCGCTCCATGGGTTTGTTCCCCACAGGTCCAGGCTTCCGGCTTGAAATCAAGAGCTTCAGCAAGTGCCCTACGATTCCTTAAGACATCTTCCGGAGCATCCCCAACATGAAACGCACAATTCAGGCTGTTATAAGGCTCTTTACTAGCCCCTCCCTGTCTACCGGTAAAACCTGCTGTAATTTCTTTATGCTCCTCACGCCAAGGCTCCAGATGGAGCAGCATAAGTGTTTCCTTCCCCTGCACAAACGGCTCCATATCCTCACCTCCGCCTTAGTGTACCACATGTAAATACCCCCACAAAATGCCGCTTAAGCTAGAACGCTCAATTTAGTAACTTTTTAAGCTATGACATTTCGTATTTTTAAAAAAAAACAAAAAAACGCACCTAGTTAATAAGTGCGCCGTTCGCTTCGGTCCCCTCGTTCCAAATACATCGTTTCTCTCTCATCCTGCGCTTGAGGCATTCTTGATTCTTCAATCTTCACGAGCACTACATCAGACCCGATTTTGACAATATTTCGCCATGGAATAATCAGATCCGTTCCCCCTCCGAACAATCCCATAAACCGAGTATATCCGGGAATTACAATGGCATCAATGACACCTCGGCGTAAATCAAGTTCTAAGTCACTGATTTGGCCCAGCCGCTTGCCGTCCACAATATTAATAACGTCCTTAGTCTGAAAATCAGAGATTTTCATTTTTTTGGCTGATCCTAAATAATCCTCGTTCATCCTACCACCCCTGTACAATCAGACCTATAGTCCAATATATGTTATGAAAGCTTGGCCACATGCATGAAATATCCCCACAAAGTGAGGCTATGCTTCGATGCTTACTCAGGTACTTTGCGGGGGCCCCAATATATACTTCCTGAAACATTAAAAAGAGGAGAAAATCCAAAATCCTTGTTACGGATTCTAGATATCTCCTCATCTCTGACTATTTAAGACTTCACATGTTTCTGCATTTGCTGAATCGCAGATTTCTCCAGGCGTGAAACCTGTGCCTGTGAAATGCCAATCTCGTCTGCGACTTCCATCTGAGTTTTTCCTTCGAAAAATCGCATGGATAGTATTCGCTTTTCCCTCTGACCTAGTTTTCGCATCGCTTCACGTAAGGCGATTTCTTCGATCCACGAGACATCCTTATTCTTATCATCGCTAATCTGGTCCATTACATAAATAGGATCGCCACCGTCATGATAGATCGGTTCGAATAAGGACACTGGATCCTGAATAGCATCAAGAGCAAAGACTACATCTTCCTTCGGTACACCAAGCGCTTCAGATATTTCGAATATCGTCGGTTCCCGCGAATTCTGATTGGTCAGACTATCGCGTACCTGCAGCGCCTTGTAAGCAATATCTCTGAGTGAACGCGATACTCGAATCGGGTTGTTATCACGCAAATAACGGCGGATCTCACCAATAATCATCGGAACCGCATATGTGGAGAACTTAACGTTTTGTGATAAATCGAAATTATCGATGGCTTTCATCAGACCGATGCAGCCCACCTGGAACAAATCGTCAACGAATTCTCCCCTATTATTGAATCTCTGGATAACACTTAGAACGAGCCTAAGATTACCGTTTACCAATTTCTCTCTGGCGGATCGCTCGCCCTGCTGCTGCAGCGAAGTGAACAGTTGCCGCATTTCCACATTCGTTAGAACAGGCAGCTTAGCAGTATCCACACCGCAAATCTCGACTTTATTTCGGGTCATGATGATTTACCTCCCAAGGAGAAACATTACTGTACATTATCTCCCGGGTTGGCCATTTTATTCCTTGCTAATTTCACCTTACACCATCTTGTTAAACTCCTTACGCAGCCGCTTAATAATTCGTTTCTCCAGACGAGAAATATAAGATTGGGAAATGCCAAGCAGATCCGCCACATCTTTTTGTGTCTTTTCTTCGCCTCCACGCAGTCCGAATCGCAGCTCCATAATGAGTCGCTCCCGTTCGCTCAACTTTTCCAGTGCCTTTTGCAGCAGCTTGCGATCGACCTGTTCTTCAATGTTCCGATAAATGGTATCATTTTCCGTTCCTAATACATCTGAGAGCAGTAATTCATTACCATCCCAATCAATATTAAGAGGTTCATCAAAAGAAACCTCACTCCGTGTCTTGCTATTACGCCGCAGATACATCAAGATTTCATTCTCTATGCAGCGTGATGCATAAGTAGCTAGTTTTATTTTTTTCTCGGGATCAAATGTGTTAACCGCCTTAATTAATCCGATAGCACCGATCGAAACTAGGTCTTCAATATTGATTCCGGTATTTTCAAATTTACGAGCGATATATACTACGAGGCGCAGGTTACGCTCAATCAGCATCGCACGAACAGCTGCATCGCCGCTAGATAGCCGCTGAAGCAGATACTCTTCTTCTTCCCGTGTCAGCGGTGGAGGAAGAGCCTCGCTCCCGCCAATATAATAGATTTCCTGACTCTTCAGCCCCAGTAGAAACAGCATGCGGTAATATTGCAGCTGCAGAGCAATTTTCCATTTGACCATTATTGTTCCTCCTCCAAGAAGTACACGGTTCGCATATGAAGCTTTCAATTCCCGCTTTCAGCCATCAGAAGTTTGGTTCAGCTAGTTTTAAAGATTAAGAAGGTAGTGCTGCATCAGTAGCGCTCTCTCTTTGAGTTAAATCCGGATGTATGACCGCTCGATAGGCTCCATCTCCTGACAGTGTCCCGCCATCCAGCCCAATTAAGACTCTTTTACTATAAAAGGTATCTTCCCCAAGCTTTATCGTCACAAGGTCCGGCTTCAGTGCGAGCATAAATGATGCCCCTCGGTTAATCCCCCTATAAGGTACTAGTCGCATCCTGTCCTGCCAAGCAAACGACTGCCCGTCCGTTTCTAGCAAAAGTCTGTCCGCACCATCCTGAGTGAGTCTCCCTTTCCATGCAGCAGGGAGATGCCCCTCCCAGAGCGTCGATTCCATCACCATCACCGGTATACGGGTCAAAGGATCACAGAGCCGGTTACCTGTGTCTAACAAGCCAGGACAAGAAACACTTACCCCATCAATTTCAACTACCACCTCACAAATATAAGATTCAAGCTGCTCCCTTCTGATTCGTGAGGAATGCACTGCCTTGAAGCAGATTAACACCAGGGGAAATACTGCAATGACAAACCAAAAGCCGATCTTTAGGCCGTAAGCATGCCCTCCTGAAGCAGTGAACATAATACCATTCCAAATATCGCTGGAGCTCTGCAGCAAATAGTGAATACCTACAATCCCACCTGCGGCTGCAAAATTGATAATATAGAAAGCTCCCATAGTGCGAAGGTAGCTTTGCAGACTCCCAAAACCAAAGGCAATCCATAGCATAACCACCGACAATCCAAACTTAATAAGGAAGGTATACATGAAAGACAACTCCGGTACAAACATCATCACCACATACAGTGCGCCAACGAGAGCTGAGAGGATTAAGCGCCACCATGATATTCTCAGCTTAACCATCCAGCCTGTCAGCCACAAAAGAATTCCGTCGATCACTAGATTGGCGGCGAATATCAAGTCAATATAAACAACCAGTGCATTCACCTGCTTAATGGCGGAATCTATCCTGTAGCCAAAATGGATCAGGCTCTGTTTTTTGGACGATATGATTAGTATAGAAAGTCTCGCATTCAAAGTCTGTCTAAACTTGGGGGGCGTTCTTGCGGTTTTTTTGTCGAGTTATAGCGCGTGAGGATTTATTCCTTCTTTATGGAATTTCTTAGATCTTTTATTTCAAAAAAAACACCGTACCGCTATAGCTAATCAGCTAAGCGATACGGTGTTCTCGTATAATCTTGATTCTCTTTAATTAGTCATTGTTGCCCCGAGTACGATTACGCAGGAACGTCGGAATATCGAGCTGGTCAGAAGAATTCTGATTGCCGAAAGGACGTAAATTAGCTGAACTCTTATCCGGTGCTGCCGCAGGCTCGTTATTCGTCGAGACCGGACGACGTCCTGGAGTTTCAGGCGATGGTTTATGTTCAAAGCCAGTAGCAATTACTGTTACTTTGATATCATCCTTCAGGCCTTCATCAATAATCGCACCAAAGATCATATTCACTTCAGGATCAGAGGCGGATGTAACGATCTCAGCCGCTTCATTAACTTCGTATAGAGAGAGGTTGGATCCTCCCGTAATGTTCATGATTACGCCGCGGGCGCCTTCAATAGACGTTTCCAAGAGTGGGCTCATGATGGCTTTACGTGCTGCTTCAGACGCACGGTTCTCACCATTTGCAATACCAATACCCATAAGCGCTGAACCGCGCTCTGTCATGATCGTCTTTACATCCGCAAAGTCAAGGTTAATCAGACCAGGAACCTTAATTAGGTCAGAGATACCTTGAACAGCCTGCCGGAGAACATTATCTGCTTCACGGAAAGCTTCCAACATCGGTGTTTTCTTATCAACGATCTCAAGCAAACGGTCATTTGGAATGACGATTAGCGTGTCTACTTTTTCTTTCAAAGCTTCGATTCCAAGCATTGCCTGGTTATAACGTTTTCTTCCTTCAAAAGTGAACGGGCGAGTAACTACACCCACAGTCAAGGCTCCGCACTCTCTAGCAATTTCAGCTATAACTGGTGCTGCACCCGTTCCTGTACCGCCACCCATCCCTGCAGTAACAAACACCATATCTGCGCCCTTAAGGGTATTAGAGATCAAGTCACGGGATTCTTCCGCTGCCTTCTTACCGACTTCAGGATTAGCTCCTGCACCCAACCCGCGGGTCAGCTTGTCCCCGATTTGCAGCTTGTGCTCCGATTTGGCCATATGCAACGCTTGGGCGTCTGTGTTAACCGTAATAAATTCTACACCCTGAACGCCATTTTCAATCATTCGGTTGACAGCATTACTACCTCCGCCGCCCACGCCGATGACTTTTATTTGCGCCAAGCTCTCCATTTCAAAATCAAATTCTAACATATTGTTCCATCTCCCCCTCAATGTGCTTGGATGGCCGGTCCAAGTATATCTGGACTTACACTTATATAAACTCGCTGAACATGTTCTTTAGACGCTCGACAAACCCGGTCTTCTGAACCGTTTCATGATTTGGAGTGGCATTCTGCTTACTCCGGTTGACCGTCTTTTTATTGCTGCTTCCACCACTGCTTCTTCCACGGAAGCTACGGACAACATTATGCAGGATACCAACACCTCCGGTAAACCCAGGGTCCCGTACACCGATATAATCCGGTACAGCGATGCGTACAGATGCGGCCAGCTCAGTCTGAGCCGCCTTTAATACGCCAGGCATCGAGACAGTTCCACCCGTTAGTATATAACCTCCAGGTAGTTCACTGTAACCAAGCCGTTTCACTTCCTGTTTAATCAGATGGAAGATTTCTTGCACCCGTGGTTCGATAATTGCCGCTAAATCCTCTTGGTTAAATTCCTTCTCCACGTTACTGCCAATGCGCAGCACCTTGAAGACAACGTCAGAGGCTGCATCGTCAATCCATGCGCAACCATACTTCAGCTTTACTTTCTCCGCTTGATCAGTAAGTGTACGTAGTCCGTATGCAATGTCATTCGTTACAAATTCTCCTCCGATCGGAATCGTGGAGGTTGCACAAAGGGAACTTTCTTCGTATATGGCTATCGTTGTCGACCCGGCACCGATATCAACCAGAACAGATCCCATCGATTTCTCGTCCTTGGATAGCGCCAATCCACCAGCACCAAGAGACATCAGCACAAGATCCTTCACTTTTAGCCCTGATTTCTCAACACAGCGTAGTAGATTATGTATTGGCGTCTTAGCACCCGTTACGATGGTTGCGTCAACTTCTAGACGAACACCAATCATCCCGCGCGGGTCCTGAATACCTTCGAGACCATCGACGATAAATTGTTTAGGAACAACATCAATCACTTCTCGCTCCGGAGGCATAGCGATGACTTCCGCAGCTTTAATAACGCGATCGATATCATCCTCACCGATTTCACGATCCTCATTCTGAACGGCCACGACACCGTGGCTGGATTGCAGGCCAATATGATTACCGGAAATGCCTACATAAACCTCTGATATTTGAATACCCACCATTTGCTCTGCATGATCTATAGCACTTTTGATCGATTGCACAGTTTGGTCGATATCTACAATCGCGCCTTTACGTATACCTTCCGAATCAGCAGATCCAACGCCAATAATATTAAAGGTTCCATTGGTAACTTCCCCAATTATTGCCCGAACTTTGGATGTACCGATGTCCAAACTAACAATGATGTCATTGTTGCTCAAGTCCTATGGCACCTCCTGTTATAATCTTAATAAATTGCATTACCTTATCCCTGTCCCGGGAAACTTCACTGTACATATTCAACATACCTAATCCTTTCCCTCTTTTTTCTACAAATTTTTTGAACGGAATAATATTCCAACATCCTTAAATGTGAATAGTTACTCATAAATTTTATAAAGAATGATAATTACCACAAGAAATATAAGCCATTTTTGGTTATTAAGAACCATGTGTAGGGTTATATCTCAAAAAAATCGAAGAAAAAAGAGGGATTTAGCTTCTTGCCCGTAAATCCGATTGTAGCATTTTTTCAACTCTATTAGTAGGGACTATTGACCTTTACTCTACTCTTGCACATCTTTTTGATCATCAATCTCAACCTGAAAAGGAACATACGAGTCTGCTTCAAGCATCGTGATAAGTCCAGGCTCCTTAGTCTCTATTACCTGATTCAAATAGGCAACCTTGCTCTTCAATAAAGAGATGGATGTAATCACCTCAAAACGGGATCTAGTATAGAGCTTAATACGGTCTGGAAATGACAACGTTGGCGAGGGAACTATCTCAGAGATATCACTTGTCAATTCATTAGAAATGCTTCCTAGCGTTTGACATAAGATAGCCTTATTAGGATCACCTGTATCCCAGTTGGTTAATATGGGCTTCTCTACGGCAATACCAGCCTCATTAACGGACACAGCTGCTCCACTCGACAGAATCGCCTTTAAGATGCCTCCCTGTTCCAGTTCATAGGCCACCGCAGGGAACTCTTCAATCTTCACTGTGATTACGCCGGGAAAATCCTTCTTCACGGTCGCGTCCTTAACCGTCTTAAGCTCCAGCAGAGATTGTTCCACAGACTTCGCAGAAACGGCAAAGAATTGTCCGCCTATATGAATTCCACTCTGCGAGAGCAATTCACNNACTATCACTGTAATGCGGCTAATAGACGATCTAAAAAAAATCACAGCAAGAAGCGCAGTGAACAATAGCAGCAGGATCGCTGTAATCTTACGGCTCATTTTTTTCTTAGGCTTGTCCTCTTTAAGAAGAGGTAATCGGGTTGTTGTCATTCTCATATCTCCGTAATAAGGCCCTGTCTCCTCCTTTGAATGAACTGAAGGAGACAGGGAGCTTTAATTGGCCAAATCAAGTGGATCCGGTACGGGTACCTTGCGGCTAATACGCGCGCCAAGCTTCTGAAACAGCTTCTCTATTCCATCATACCCACGGTCAATGTGGTGTGCTTGCTCAACGACTGTAGTCCCTTGTGCAGCGAGTCCAGCAATGACCAGTGCCGCACCAGCCCGCAAGTCAGTAGCTTCCACAGTAGCACCATATAATCTCTGAACGCCGCGAATAAACGCACGATTCAAATCGATAGAAATATCAGCGCCCATCCGGGCCATTTCTTCTACATGCTTGAATCGTCCCTCAAACACCGTCTCCTTGATTACACTGAAGCCATCGGCGAGAGACAATAGCACCATGACCTGAGATTGCAGATCTGTTGGGAAAGAGGGGTAAGGTGAAGTCACAATTCGCTCAACAGCACGCGGACGCCCCATACAGCTGATATTAATTATATCATTGCACACTGTGATTTGAACACCAGCCCGCTTGAGCACATGAATAAGCGAAGTCAGATGACCCGCGTTGGCATGTGTCAAAGTCACATTCCCTCGTGTAGCTGCCGCAGCAATCATTACGGTTCCAGCCACAATCCGATCAGGTATCACCTCGTAAGTACAGGGATATAGGTTTTTCACCCCTTGAATCGTGATGGTGTCCGTACCTGCACCGATGATCTGGGCACCCATACTATTCAAAAATTGCTGCAGATCCTGTATCTCTGGCTCTCTTGCTGCCCCCGATATCGTTGTTGTTCCCTCTGCCTTTGCGGCAGCCATCATAATATTCTCCGTTGCGCCTACACTCGGATAGTCGAGATGAATATCACTTCCTATAAGCTTAGAACCCCGGCAGAATATTCGTCCGTTGCTCTCCTCGATCTCCGCACCAAGAGCCTTAAGTCCCTGTAGATGAAGATCGATTTTACGCTCTCCGATCGCACAGCCCCCAGGCTGATAGATCGTTACCTCGCCAAATCTGGATAACAGCGGTCCCATTAGAAAAATGGAAGATCTCATCTGCCGCATTAAATCCTCTGGTATATGAGATGTCCCGACGGCAGACGTATCTATCGTCACCGTATCCTCTTGATGCACGCACCTGCAGCCCAGCCGATCTAGGATGTCTAGCATAGTCTCGATGTCCAGCAGCTTCGGCACATTATGCAGTGAGTGAACTCCTTCGGCCAGCAGGCTTGCCGCTAGAATCGGCAGCGCCGCATTTTTTGCTCCATGGATACGAATGGTGCCTGACAGGGGACTTCCACCCTCAATCACCAATTTGTCCAATGTATCGCCTCCGAGATTACCGCTCACCCACCACAAACACTTCCGTTACAAGATCATATGAAATGTACAAGAATATCCTGCACTACATCTCAGGTTTGGAAGTGTCCTGGGTGATTGTCACGATTATAGGATTATCCTATGTTCGTTCCTCCAAGTGTGTGACAGAGAGCTGCCAATAAGGAAAACCCNNCGGAAAAAGAAGAAACCTTAAGACTTTTTACCAGCAAGTCTTCGGAGCTCACTTGTAACTACTGCGGCAGAATCTCTTTTGCCCAGTCGCTTGGAGGACTCGGACATCTGCTCACGCACAGGCTCAGTTCCGATGATTTTTTGAACCGCCTCATAAAGAGCCTTGCCGTTTAAATCTTTCTCAAGTAGCACCACAGCAGCACCTTCGCGTTCCAGCTGTCTTGCATTCGCTTCCTGATGGTTGTTCGTCACATTAGGAGAGGGAATGAGTACAGAGGGAATACCNNCAGCGCTGTAATCTCAGCGAGAAAGGATGCCCCCGCCCGATTTACGATCAAGGAGGTACAAGCCAAAACCTCCGGCATATTGTGAACATATGGAAGGACATGCAACCAGTTTGGTAAGCTACCCAGCTTTTGACGCAATTCAGCCCGGGTCTCTTCAAAATACGGTTCACCTGTAACGTACACATAATGAACACCATTACCCTTACCCACTAATGGGGCCATTTCAATCATGGCTTTATTAATAGCTTTAGCTCCCTGGCTGCCACCAACCACCAAAACAACAGTACTGCCATCCGAAATACCCAGCGATGCGAATCCACGTTGTGGACTTGCTGTAGTAACTGTTGTAGCACGCGGATTACCAGTATAGATCACATGTTTACTCCCCGGAAAAGAGGACTCTGTGCCTTCAAAGCTTACAGCAACCGTGCTCGCGTACCGACTCAGAAAACGATTTGTAAGACCTGGTATAGCATTTTGTTCATGAATCAAAGTAGGGATACCCAACCGGGATGCAGCATAAACGACCGGACCACACACATAACCGCCTGTTCCAATCACAACATCTGGCTTGAACTCTCTTAACATTTCTTTGGAAGCCTTAACGCCCCTCAAGAAACGCATCACGGTCTTGACGTTGTCCAAGGACAGTTTGCGCCGAAAGCCAGTGATGTCGATAGATTTGAAAGGGATATTCTCTTGGGGAACAAGCTTGCTCTCTAAGCCACGCGTTCCACCAATATACAGGAAGGTAGAATTGCTATCTTCCAACTCCAGTTGCCTAGCAACAGCGACCGCAGGATAGATATGTCCACCCGTGCCTCCGCCGCTTAATACGATACGCATCTCTTTCACCTCGCAAAACGGGATAAGTTCAATAGAATGCCAAGGGATGTTAGCATCAGTGTAAGTGAAGATCCGCCATAGCTAATCAGAGGAAGCGTGATGCCCGTTACAGGCATTAGACCGATAACAACACCAATATTAATAATGACTTGCACAGCCACCATACAGACGATGCCAACAGCCAGATAGCTTCCAAAACGGTCAGGTAGACTCATCGCCACCTTCATTCCGCGCCAAATTAGAATAAGAAATAGGATCAACACAGCCAAACCACCGATAAACCCCAGCTCCTCGGCCAATATAGAAAAAATAAAATCAGTTTGCGGCTCAGGTACATAACTGTACTTCTGCCGACTCATTCCTAATCCGAGACCACCGAGCCCCCCAGGACCGATCGCATATAGCGACTGAATAATCTGGTAGCCTGCACCGAGCGGATCGGNNCTCAAGAAAAGCGGTAATCCGCTGCAATCGATAAGGCGCTGCTACAATCAAAGCAACAAAGCCTGCCACTCCAGCCACACCAAGTAAAAGTAAATGCTTCATCCTAGCCCCTGCTGTGAAGACCATCATCAAGGCTGCACCAAACATTACGGTACCTGTACCCAAATCCGGTTGGAGCATGATCAGCGCGAAGGCTGACCCAATGAGCGCAAGCGGTGGGAGCAAGCCGCGTGTGAAGGAAGTGATGTCGTACTCCTCTTTCCCCAGCCAATTGGCTAAGAATAGAATCATCCCCATCTTCATGAACTCGGAAGGCTGAATCCCGAAGGAGCTAATTCCTAACCAGCTTCGCGCTCCCCCACGTACTACACCAATACCAGGGATAAGCACAATGACAAGTAGGAAAAAGCAGATCAGAAGTGCCGGCTTAGCCAGCTTTTTCAGCACCCTGTAATCGGTATTCGCTGTAACGAACAGTGCGACTAGTCCTAGTCCTGCAAACAAAAGCTGTCTTTTTACAAAGTAAAACGAATCTCCATAATTGCGGAAGCCCAGAACGGACCCGGCGCTGTATACCATCACCATGCCGATCACCAGCAAAGATAGAATAGGAATCAGCAACCAAATATCGGGAGCATGACGAGTTTTGTTCATCAGGAGCACACCTCTTGCATCCGTAGTAGGGATGGGGCTTATCCATCCCCCTACTTAAAGGTTATGCACCGCCTCTTTAAAAATACGCCCGCGCTCTTCATAGGATGTAAACATATCCCAACTTGCACAGGCAGGAGACAAGAGAACGATATCTCCTTCTTCCGCCAAAGCGGAAGCTTCCTGCACAGCTTGCTCAAGCACGGCGGCGGCACTCTCCCCATTATCGACGGAGATAATATGCTTTAATCCTGCCAGCTGCGCTACATTTATTAGCTTGTCTTTAGTTTCCCCTAACGCCACCAGCGCTTTGACACGTCCGCTCAGGACAGGCAGCAGCTCCATATAATCGGAGCCCCGGTCTAATCCCCCAGCGATCAACACTACTGGACGCTGGAACGATGTTAGTGCCATAATCGTCGCTTTGGAGTTTGTTGCTTTGGAGTTGTTATAATAAGTGGCTCCATCCTTATCCTCAACATACTCCAGACGGTGCTCTACACCGCGAAACGCAGCAAGCACTTCACCCAATAAAGAGGGATCTGCTCCAGCGGCAATGGCAATTCCGCATGCAGCCAGTGCATTCTCCACATTGAAACGTCCTGGAAGGCCAATGGAATCTACATCAGCAATGATTGTTTCTTTGTCTGCAGATTCGCGATAGATAATTCGGCGCTTCAGATCGTCCTCTTGACCCGTAATAAAGGATGGGCTAACAAATACACCATGTGAGAGCTCCTCGGACATAGAGAACGGAAGAATCGAAGCCTTCACATACGGCACAAGTTCCCGGCAGAAAGGATCGTCCCAGTTCAGCACAGCCGTATCCGTGGCTACTTGATTGGCGAACAGCTTTGCTTTGGAATCGACATAATCCTTCATGCTCCCATGATAATCCAGATGGGTCTCAGCAATATTCAACAAACAACCTACTTTAGGGCGGAAAGACTCCGTACCTTTGAGCTGGAAGCTGCTGAGTTCAACCACCATCCAATTATCCTCTGTAGCCTCTTGCGCAGCCTCAGAGAGAGGTGTACCAATGTTACCTGCAACAATCGGGTTCATGCCCGCAGCATCCAGCATTCGGCCTACCCAGGTCGTCGTTGTCGTCTTGCCATTGGAACCCGTGATGCCGATCATCGGCGCTGCACAAAGACGGTAGGCAACCTCTACCTCTGTAACTACTTCAATGCCAAGCTCAAGAGCCTTTTGCACTGGAGTTGCAGAATAAGGAATACCTGGATTCTTAATTACCAGACTTACACCTTCATGGACCAGTCCATCCGGATGCCCACCGCATATAACACAAATTCCCAAAGATTCCAATTCGGAAGCTTCGGGACTTATGTTTCTTTCCTTTTTATCGTTGACCGTAACTACAGCGCCACGTTCATGCAGCACTTTAGCCACCTGGACACCGCTTTTAGCGAGCCCAAGAACCACAACTTCTTCACCACGGTACATATCTGGATGTTTCATTCGCTACAACCCCTTGCTAATAAATAGTCCAAGCGCGGCTAATACCAAACTTACCGCCCAGAACGAAATTACCACTCGCCATTCCGACCAGCCACCAAGTTCAAAATGATGGTGAATCGGGCTCATTCTGAATACACGTTTGCCACGGGTTTTGAAAGAGACCACCTGTATCACGACAGATAACATTTCCACCACAAACACACCGCCAATGATAAGAAACAGCAATTCGCTCTTAGTGACAATAGCAATTGCACCTATCGCGCCGCCAATACCAAACGAACCGGTATCTCCCATGAACACCTTAGCAGGATGCGCGTTGAAGACCAGAAACCCTAGGACAGCACCGATCATTGCTGCTGCACACACTCCAGCTGCAATTGAGGTAGCCTGCATTGCTACAACAGCGTAAGCCGCCAAAGCAATGGCACTTACACCAGACAGCAATCCATCTACTCCATCGGTAAAGTTAACGGCATTCGTTACTGCCATCATCATAATAATAATGAACGGATAGTAGAAAAAGCCGCCCCAGTCAAAGCTGAAATCAGTACCCGGTATGCTGATACTTGTGCTATGTCCAGCAGAAATCAGTAGACCGCACATCACAGCACCTACCAACAGCTGCCCAAACAACTTTTGACGCGCCGTAAGGCCCAAGGAACGCTTGAATACGATTTTGATATAATCATCCAAAAATCCGATCAGTCCAAAACCAAGCGTAGCCACAAGTAGTACGTAAAAATCGGTATTCACCACAGAAAATTTCAGATAAGCCAATGTAAAGGCCACGATGATCACGATACCACCCATCGTCGGCGTTCCCGCTTTCTTTAAATGGGTTTGCGGTCCGTCATCTCGCACCTGCTGTCCGAATTTCATCCTGCGCAGTAGCGGAATGAAGAGCGGAGCGGCAATGACCGCAAGGATAAAGGAAACAGCAATAGTCAATAACAATAGTTGATAATCCATGGGTACACTCCCTCCATTTATTTAGGTCTGTTGAAAATTCTTACTCAGGCTCTGAAGTACTTCCTCGAGCCTCATCCCTCTAGATCCTTTGAACAGTACAATATCCTTGGAACTGCATTTCTCAATGAGGACGGCTGTTAATTCTGACTTATCAGCAAAAGCCATCACGCGCTCATTTCCGAATCTTTCCTTTGCAGCTTCTGCAATGTGGACTGACAACGGACCATAAGTATATACAAAATCAGTCACTGCGGGATCAAGGTAGTAGCCAATTTCTTTATGAAACTGTATTTCATCCGGCCCAAGTTCCAGCATGTCCCCCAGCACTGCGATTTTTTTGCCACCGCATTTCATAGTTTGAAGCACATCAATGGCCGCCTTCATAGAAGTCGGACTGGCATTATAAGCATCGTTCAAAAGTGTAAGCCCGAAAGAAGTCCGAATCACTTCAATCCGCATGCCCGTTAACTTGAGCTTACTTAGCCCATTCTCTACATTTTGTTCTGTAACCCCAAAATGGCGAGCAACCGCTAGTGCAGCCAATGCGTTAACAACGTTATGCTGGCCTGGCAGCGGTAATGTAAAAGCATGTTCCTTATGAAGGCTTGACGTAAACGTCATACCACCACTATGGGACATCATCCCCGTCGGATAATCATCATTATCCCCGTTTAGGCCGAATCGGAAGGATATCATTCTCTCCGGAGCCTCAAAAGTGGACTCTTGCATTACCTCAGTCAGCAGCGGCTCATCACCGTTATAGATTAGCAGTCCACCTGGCTTTAGCCCTTCGACTATTTCCAGCTTGGCGCGGGCGATTTCTTTGCGGGATCCCAGTTGCAGCAGATGCGACTCACCTACATTAGTAATTACTGCAACATCTGGTGTTGCCAAAGAAGCCAGCAGAGCAATTTCTCCCCGCGAGCTCATACCCATTTCAAGAACAGCAATCTCTGTATCCTCAGCCATGGATAGAATCGTAAGCGGAAGACCAATATGATTATTGAAGTTTCCCTCTGTCTTATGCACCTTGTACTGCATTTCGAGCAAGGCCATAATGATATCTTTTGTCGTCGTTTTTCCGTNNCGTAACAGCGACAACCTTCGGAGCGACCTCATTCAAATACGCAGCGGACAGCTTCTGAAGAGCCTCTAGCGTATCTTCAACAATTATGACTCCGCCACCCTCAGGTGCAGGACCTTTATCACGCTGCCACAAGGTCCCTGCAGCACCAGCAGCAAGAGCTGCGGCAGCATAATGATGACCATCGAATTTGTCTCCCGTTAGAGGGACAAACAGGCAGCCAGTTGTTATCTTACGGGAGTCGGTAACGACGCCCGTAAGGGTTGTATTCACAGCTTCTGCAGCAGGAAGCTCACCTGCGCACATCACAGCAATTTGTCCCAGTGTTCTTGTAATCAATAGATTCGACCCCTTATAACTTCTTTAGCGACGATGCGGTCATCGAAATCGTGAACCACTCCGCCAATCAGTTGATAGGTCTCATGACCTTTCCCCGCAATCAATACTACATCGCCAGAGCTTGCCATTTCAATGGCCTTCCCAATCGCTTCTCGGCGATCAACAATCATATGATACCGGTCAGAGGTGACTCCATCCTCTACTAGTCCTGTTTCTATATTNNTATCCTTCAAGATCAGTTGAGGGTCCTCCGTCCGAGGGTTGTCAGAGGTTACGAATACCATGTCGCTATATTTTGCGGCTATCTTACCCATTAAAGGACGTTTCGTGCGGTCTCTGTCTCCTCCGCAGCCAAACACAGTAAGCACTTTGCCAGTAGCAAATTCGCAGACCGTTCTTAATACATTTTCCAGCCCGTCTGGTGTATGTGCATAGTCAACGATAACGGCATATTCTTGCCCCTCATCCACTGACTCCACTCGTCCAGCTACACCATCTATTGCCTCAAGACTAGTCTTGATATCTGACAGTGACACATCTTCCAACAGCGCAGCCGTAATCGCCGCAAGTGCATTGTAGACATTGAATTTGCCAACCATACGAAGCGAAATGTCAGTCTCACCCTTAAACGTATCTACATGGAAAAAAGTTCCTTTTGCAGTGATCGATATTCGCGAAGCTCGGACATTAGCGTTGTTATCAATGCCATATGTAATCACTTCCGCCGCAGTTTGGGCTGCAAAATAGTGACTCGCTTCATCATCAGCGTTAAGCACCGCATACTTGCGTTCTTCTTTCCAAGGTGAGATTACATTTCCTAGTCTAGAGAAGAAAAGACCTTTAACCGCCCGATACTCCTCCATTGTATGATGATAATCCAGATGATCCTGGGTTAAGTTCGTAAATATTGCCGTACGGAAATCCGCACCCTTCACACGTCCTTGCTGAAGTGCATGAGAGGATACTTCCATTACGCAACACTCCACACCCTTGGATGCCATATCATGAAGCGAGCGCTGCAGATCTAGCGATTCTGGAGTGGTGCCTGACATCGGATAGCTGTTGCCGTCATAGCGCATCTGAATCGTTCCGATCAGACCCATCTTCATATTTTGGTCCTGCATAATTCTCTCAATAAGATAGGTTGTTGTTGTCTTGCCGTTGGTACCCGTAACCCCAATCATTCTCATTCGACTGCTAGGTGAGCCAAAGAATGCATTCGACATCACAGACATCGCAAACCGGCAGTCATCCACAACGATCTGTGGGATATCAAGCTCCAGCTTGCGCTCACATACGATAGCGGACGCCCCCGAGGCAACAGCTTGCGGCGCATACTTGTGTCCGTCTACGGTGTGACCCGGCAAACATATGAACAGATCTCCCGGACTTACACGGCGGGAATCCGTCTGAAGATCAGTAATCTCCACCTCCCCATCCCCATATAGACGCGAAGTAGCAAAACAAGCAGATAATTCATTAACTTTCATAGTAATCCCTCACTCTACATTTTCGGATACGAACTGAAACCTTATACCTTAAACATTATTCACTAGAAGCTCCCATATAAATCCTGATGGTCGAGCCCTGTTCTACTCTAGCCCCAGCTTTCGGAGCTTGATTGATGACTGTATTACCGGAGCCTGAACGCGCAAGATTAAAATTCATATTTAAATCCTCATAGATATCCTGCACCGTTGCTCCTGTAAGGTCAGGCACGGTCACAATCGGAGTTTCCCCATACTTATAAGTTTTGGGAAGTTGGTCACTTCGTTCTGGGACCTTCATATAGTGCAGCGAGTCCTCCAAAATATTCTGCACAATTGGAGCTGCAACAACACCTCCAAACTGAATCCCTTTAGGATTATCAACCGCAGTATACACAACAATTTGTGGATCATCCGCAGGCGCAAATCCTATAAAAGAAACAATGTGGTCCGTTGGAGAATAACGTCCGTTTATGACCTTCTGTGCAGTACCTGTCTTACCACCTACACGATAGCCGTCTATGAAAGCCGGCCGTCCCGTGCCTTTGGCAACTACGCTCTCAAGTGCTGCCCGCACCTTCTTAGACGTTTCTTCCGAAATGACATTCCTCACAAGCTCTGGCTTTACCTCTGATACGGTTTCTCCAGTCTCCGGATTAACCCATGCTTTTGAAACATGCGGTTTATAGAGATTACCACCATTGATAGCGGCGGATACCGCAGCAATCTGCTGAAGTGGTGTAACCGAGACCCCTTGACCGAAGGCTGTAGTCGCAAGCTCTACCGGACCTACTTGATTGAGCTTGAACAGAATCCCATTAGATTCTCCGTTTAAATCAATTCCGGTTTTGCTGCCGAAACCAAAATCACGAATATATTTGAATAGTGTTTCTTTACCCAGCCGTTGCCCTAGAGCAACAAACCCAGGGTTACAGGAGTTCTCAACCACCTGTAGAAAAGTCTGGCTGCCGTGGCCGCCTTTTTTCCAACAGCGCAGCTTCGCACCCGCGACTTCGATAAACCCAGGATCATAGAAATGATCATTTTGCAGGTCTACCTTGCCTTCTTGCAGTGCTGCAGCGAGTGTGATAATTTTGAACGTCGAGCCAGGTTCGTAGGTCATCCAAATGGGCAAATTCCGATTATAGATCTGTGGATCATATTCCTTATATAGCCCCGGTTCATAGCCCGGTCTGCTAGCCATTGCCAGAATCTCACCATTCTTCGGATTCATCGCTATAGCCCAAGCGCCCTGCGCCTGATATTTTACCATAGCCTGATCAAGCTCGCGCTCCATAATGGATTGAATCTGTTTATCTATCGTCAATTGCAGATTAAGTCCATCCTGAGGGGCCGAATACTTCTCCGATGATCCAGGCATGAGTCTTCCACCTGCATCAGACAAATACGAAATATTGCCTGCTATGCCTTTGAGCAGATTGTCGTATATGTTCTCGACTCCTGTAATCCCTTGGTTATCAATACCTGTAAAGCCTAGTATGTGTGCGGCAAGATCGCCGTAAGGATAATATCTTTTGCTATCCTCAGCGACAACGATGCCCGGCAACTGCAAATCACGGATGCTCGCGGCAAGTTCCATCGTAATTTTGCGGCCGCCGGGCTGTAGTTTCACCGACATTGATTTTTTAGTCAGCAAGCTCATCAGCTTCTCCTCGGTCATCCCAAGCAGAGGGGCCAATTGCTGTGCTGTCTTTTGCTTCTCCTTCACCTGCACGGGCACCGCATAAACCGTTGGCGTACTGATATTATAGGCCAGCGGTATACCTTCACGATCCAAAATTTCACCACGCTTGGCTGTAAAAGGAATATTGCGACGCAAGGAGTCTTCTACCTTGTCACTTAATTTCTCGCCTTGGGATAATTGCACATAAGCAAGACGCACGACCAGCGAACCGAATAACACTGCCAGTCCCAGCAGCGTCCACAGCATTCTCCGCCGTGTTACGACTTTCGAAACCTTCATTCCGTTCTCCCCCGCTTTCACCTATAGACATGAGCTCTTATCTTCATGACTATTCGGGACAAACAGGGGTTAGAACAAGCCTATGGCCCACTCTCCGATTCTGTACCCTCATCAGCAGGCGAAGTTGCAGGAACATCTTCACTATTATCATTTAATGGTTTCAGCTTCAATGTTAGTAGTGGCTTACCATTCTTTGTTCCTTCAATCTGCTCGGAGACATATCCTTCGCCTTCTACCGCAATCTCCACTTTTAGAAGGGTTAGAACCTCAAGTCCATCACGCAGCGACTCTCCTTGTAAGTTAGGAATAGTACGCTTAGCTCCCTGCGGACTTAATAAATAGATCCGCTGGCCTGTTGTGAGCTTCGTTCCCGCCTCTGGATATTGACTCTCCACTGAAGCTCCTTCACCAACTACTTCAAAATCAAAGCCTTGATCCAGAAGCGTCTCTCTTGCTTCCTTCATCGTTTTTCCCGTCAGATCAGGTGTGGTCCGGAGCGCAGGCGCATCAGATTTAACTGTTTTTTTACTATCCTTATCGCTAGTTTCAGTTGCTAACTTTGGAACTCCCATGTATTGCAGCGATTGGGACACAATCTCTTTAAATACAGGAGCAGCAGCCCTACCACCGCCAATCTCAACGTTTGGTTCATCAATAATGATAATAACAGCGATCTTTGGATCATCAACAGGAGCATATCCTGCAAATGAAACAAGCACCTTGGATTTCACATAGATCCCATTTTCAGGCTTGATAGCCGTTCCCGTTTTCCCTGCGACACGGTAACCATCAATATAAGCGTAGCGTCCTGTTCCTATGACTTGGTCGGCAACGACCTGTTCCAGGTATTTACCTGTCTCCTTGGCACTTGCCTCATCAATCACCTGTCGTACTACATTAGGCTGAGTAACCTTTGTCTCCCCGGTATTCGGGTCTGTAACCTCTTTAACCACATGCGGAGTCATCAGTTTACCCCCATTAGCAACTGCTGATAAAGCAACCAGCTGTTGAAGCGGAGTAACAGTAACCTTACCATGTCCGTAAGCAAGTGTCGCACTTTCAATAGGACGATTTTCATTAGGGTTAACAACCCCACTTATTTCTCCCGGCAGATCGATTCCCGTTTTCTCATTAAAGCCAAAATCATTAATATATTGCAAAAGCTTTTCCTGTCCTAGCAATTCGTAAAGTTTTACAAACAGAACGTTACTGGAACGCTTTACCCCCTCCAAAAAGCTAATTTCTCCCCAGCCAGCACGGTTAATATCGTGTAGCGGAGTCCGGTCACCTTTTATCCTAATTTGTCCCGACAGAAACGTAGCATTTGGATTAAATAGCTTCTCATTCACTGCTGCAGCAAGTGTGTAAATCTTAAAGGTGGAACCAGGCTCATAAATTGATTTGATAGCATGATTGTAGAAACCCGCTGCATCAGCACCCGTATCCATATATTTATTAGGATCAAAGGTAGGCATATTCGCCATCCCCAAAATTTCCATCGTATTCGGATCAGCGGCAATGACACTCATACTTTTCGGCTTATATTGCGCATATGCCTTTTCCATAGCCTCTTCGATATAATGCTGAATCGTACTGTCGATTGTAAGCTTAAAGTTACTACCATTGACTACAGGTTGATAAGTATCTTGTGAATCCGGCAGCTTGACCCCTTGTCCGTCACTTTGATAAAGCAGCTTGCCATCGGCTCCCTTAAGCTGTTTATCTAGGGATTTTTCCAGACCCATAATCGCCTTGCCATCTCGATCTGTATAGCCTAAAATATGCGCAGCAAGCGAACCCTTAGGGTAATATCGTTTCTGTTCTCTAACAAGACCAATACCGGTCTCTTGAATTTTATGCTCTTTACCTAGGGCTACATAAAATTCTTTCACCTTATCCGCAAGGTCCTGATCGATCTTCCAGCCTTCGTTACGAATTTCACGATTCTTGAGGTATTTGCCATCCTCGTCTTTAGCTTCAATGAGCTTCCGCAGCTCATCTTCTGGCTTGCCGAGTAGCTCATGCAATCCCTTGGCGACCTCATCACCAATTCCCTTTTCAGCAATGACTGCCGGGTTTACAACCACAGTATAAGCAGGGACATCACTTGCGAGCACACTCCCATTACGGTCAGAAATCGTTCCTCGCTCTGCTTTGATAGTTGAAGTGTGCGCCCAAAGTGTAGCGGCCTTTTCTTGCCATTCCGAACCCTGTATAACTTGAATCCAGAACACTCTAGCTATCAAAACAAGAAAAAAGAGGGTAATACACCCTCCTATAAACAGCGTGCGAAGTTTTATTCTCTTTACCATAAGCGAACCTCACAATTTTTTTATTGCGATCTTGCCAATCGCTCACTAATTATCGCCTTCAGCCGATAGCGGATTCGCCGGTATAAAGATGGTTGCATCTTCATCCGGTGATACGTAGCCAAGGTCTTTAGCCTTTTGGGCAACCTTCTGCTCCAAATTCTGCTTCTCCATCTCATACGTGGAAATCTGCTTCTTAGCAGTCGCTATGTCTTTATCTAATTTCTGGGCCTGCAAGTTCAAATCATAAATGTGAACGTAACGTGAAATCAGTGTGATAGCCACCAAAACGCATACTCCTAGCGTCAGCATATACAAAAGTTTCTCTTGCAGCGGAAGTACTCTTCGTTTGGTAACTACTTTTGTCTTCTCGCGGTAAAGGGGGTTTACCTCTTCTTTTCTTTTGGGCTGAACTGCTAAATTGCCGCGGGTATAGGCCATCTCTGACTCTCCTTTATCGTCAATTACAATTTTTCTGCAATGCGCAGCTTAGCTGAACGGGCTCGAGTATTAAGCTCAAGCTCTTCTTCAGAAGGCACAAGCGGTTTGCGGTTGATTAACTTAAGCGTGCCTTTCGCGCCGCATACACAAAACGGAAAGTCAGGCGGGCATGTACATCTGCTTAAATAGCTGCTAAGGATTTGCTTGCAAATTCGGTCCTCGAGCGAATGAAAAGTGATAACGGATACTCTACCTTCTGGTGCAAGGCAACGTACTGCGCTATGTAATCCTTCTTCAAAAGCACCCAACTCGTCGTTTACAGCAATCCGTAAACCTTGAAAGCTACGTTTAGCGGGATGTCCTCCCGTTCTTCGTGCAGCCGCCGGAATACCTTCCTTGATAAGCTCAGCTAATTCTCCTGTGGTCTCCACAGGACTGTCTTCTCTTCTGTCTACAATTTTCTTAGCGATTCTCCGCGAGAACTTCTCTTCTCCATATTGGAAAAGTACACGGGCAATCTCCTGCTCGGACCACGTATTCACAATATCAGCAGCCGTTAAAAGCGCTGTCTGATCCATCCGCATGTCCAGCGGAGCATCATGATTGTAACTAAATCCGCGCTCTCCTTCATCAAACTGGGGAGAGGATACGCCAAGATCAAAGAGGACTCCATCCACTTGGGGAATGCCATCTTTTTGTGGTACAAAGGGCACATCCTTAAGTACACTCTCCAGATCACGGAAATTGGTCTTAATGAGTACAACCTTGTCTCCGTATTCGGCCAGTCTTTCTTTTGGGTTCTCCAGAGCCCAATCATCTTGATCCAAACAGATTAATCGGCCTTCGCCGCTAAGTTTGGAAGCAATTAGTGCGCTGTGGCCTGCTCCACCGAGAGTGCAATCTACATAGATTCCGTCTTTTTTGATGTGCAGCCCTTCTGTCGCTTCTTCTTTAAGCACCGTGATGTGGTGAAACAAGCTGCATCCCTCCAGGACAGTATTCGATATTCTGTTTTATAGATCAAAATTGAAATCCACCAATTTTTCGGCAATTTCGTTGAACGATTCCTCGGACTGTTCGAAGTACTGCTCCCATAGCTCTTTGTTCCAGATTTCCACCCGGTTCGAAACGCCCAGAATAACACAGTCTTTGTCCAGTTTGGCATACTGCCTTAAATTGGCCGGCAGATTTACCCTTCCCTGCTTATCCCATACACATTCTGTTGCGCCTGAGAAAAAAAAGCGACTGAATGCGCGGGCATCTGATTTCATCAGTGAAAGGCTTTTAAGCTTTTGTTCCATGATTGCCCATTCTTCCATGGGATAAACAAATAGGCAGGAGTCTAGGCCGCGGGTCGTCACGAAGGAGGTTCCAAGCAATTCACGGAGTTTAGCCGGAATAATGATTCGGCCTTTGNNCCTTTTTTCCACCCCTAATCCCCGAATCCCCACTTTACCCCACTTTTCACCACTTAAGCATAATAGATTCGCCGTTAAAAATCAAAAACCTTTTTCTGGCGTAAGGAAATTTTCCATAAATCAGATAGATCGTTTCCCAAAAAAACGTTTCTCCACAGAAAAAAGCCATACAATCGGAATCTTGTCCGCTGCATGGCTTTTCAAGCATAAACGCCTTCG
>DJUJ01000227.1 GCA_002438345.1 Paenibacillus sp. UBA6285 | reverse complement strand
CGAAATAAGCATTTTCTAACTTTTTGGGAGGGTATTCATAACCTCTCTTTTTTCGTACATCCATCCATGACTTTTGATATCAAAAGTGAAGTGAGATTGTGCCAGCAAAGAAAATGGGCCGCCCCACTAATAATCCTAAGCTTTTCAGCTAAATGTTCGAGTGGATGAGGGGATACAGAAGGGATGAAGAAGTTCATTTATCAATTGTAAATGACCCAGAAATCACACTAATTCGAAATCCTTTGATTGGAATACAATCGACTCTGTAGACGCTTATGTTAAGGGTGATGCAGTTGTTTTAGTTAATCGAGATAAAAAAGGAGGTCGTTTATCAAGTAAGTTAATATCCGACTTAGATTTGATTAGAGAGTGAGGATGGAAATGAATAATTATATATTATCTTTTGCGAAAAAGTTTGATTTTTTTTTTGTGCAAAAAGAAATCTCAAGTATTATTTATTTACACGATGAGGATGATAATGAGAGATTAGACCATGTCCTTTTTCTTGAGAAAGATAATGGTGATGTCATAGGCTTGTATATAAGAGGTATGAATCCGCTAATCTCAATGAATAGAATTTACGATTTGGATGATTTTAATTTATTTGATAGTTATGAAGGATTAATTGAATGCAAGGAAAATATTAAACTCAAAATAGAGTATATAGGTTTGTTTTTTAGCACTCAATATAACGAATTATTGGGTTTCTATTTGGTGAATAACGATGCATCCAGTTCCATATTTATATTATTTTTACAAGATGAAATTTATATGGAGAAGGATTGTACTAAACACGAGGTTAGCAGGATGCTTGAAAAAAGGGTTTCAACTGAAGGTTTTATAACATATGAAAAAATAAGTGAGAGTGACTGGAAAGAAATAAACTTCTAAATTAACCCATGAAATACACCACATTACGTAATCGACATCCGTAATGTGGTCTTTTTTTTCGTTCTACTTGTAGTGGATTTGAATTTAATAGAATGTAGATCTTAATGATTGGATAGTTATCTTTGTAAATCGTCTATCATCTTTTTATTCCTAAGTTTAAGATTACTACTTAGGGGACTCTTGAAATTCTTGATGAGTATTGCGAAAAAGAAAAGGTCTCAAGGGTTGAAGGTACAAGGCAAGCCATTAGAAAGCTAAAGAAAAAATAAAGATAGCCCGACAGTAGTGTAGTGAACACATGGACTATCCCCTCAATGTTTCCGTTAGGAAATATTCTATTTTAGACGGACACCTCCTAGTATGCACGAAGAATTTCCTGTTTCGTTTCAATCGAGATAGGGGTACAGTCAACCAAACGCATATTTACAACATTAAGCCGTCAATGTGTCCAGATAGGCTCATAGAGTCGGTGAATGAGGCGTCAGAAAAAGGTGAAAACGACCCTATCTAGACGATTTTAAGTCTGTAGTATGACATCAGGTTGATGTATAGCTCAAGCTGACACATCGATTTAGTTGATGACTAAAAACGAAGGATTTGCAAGGCTTTTCAGTACGGCAGGACCATTTAACGTGATAATAACAGTTGTTCTTTGGGTAAATTCCCTCTTTACGTTGTTAATCCGCGTTTTGCTGGTGGGACCCCTAATTGATCAGAAAGATTAAAGGAGCCAACTAAATGATGAAACAAATACCAAGCACGAAATTTCCTAGTCTAGAGTACACACCCGGCGAATCTATTTGGATAGATAACCTAATGCCTGATAACAAGATCCAGGTTTATTTTAATGTGTCGGAAAAAATTACACAAAATGAGAGCGATATCGCTCGTGTTTCCCATGCACTAGATCACATGGATGAGTTGGTAAACAAGGCTCGGGCGCATCTAAGAGATATTAGTCAAAATACAAAAGACCCTAGTTATAAGTTGCTTCATGATTTCTTTGCTTTTCATCTATTAGAAATGGATGATGAAAGCTTAAAAGTAATGTTTGGGATGGAGCAACCTGGAACATTAAGTGAACTGGAGATGGTTGACCTACTTATGCTAAAAAGCTTGGGAAGCAGCTTGGGCGAAGGTTGGTTGGGAAGTAACTTTGAAAAAGAACTAAAAAAACAGATATTCATTATGGATTTTACTTTTGACCCAGAGTATACGGATCAGTTGATTGTTGTCTATTTGGATGCGAACGAAAACATATTGACTATTAGCCATGAAAGTTAAGATCAAGAATCTAAGAGCCTAAAAAAGCAAAATAAATTAATGGTATATCTGTAGCGTATCTGGACAGTCAATTTTGTATTTATTTTTATATTTTGAGCGTAATGGAAGGAGGGAAGGAGGTTTAGCGTTATGAAAAAAATATTAAGTATTGTTTTGCTTGAAGATGATTTATTCGGAAAACTTGTTTGTAAGATGGAAAAAGTTTTTGGCATTCGTTTACCTTACGAAAACAAAAAAGGTCGTTTTATTGCTGAAGGTGACACGGTTACTTATAAAGTCATACTTGTAGATAGAGTAGACGACCTTAGTGATTTGTTGTGTGATGAACATCACACTTTAGATATTCGTATCGATATGGATGAATCCTTCAACTATGAAAAATATGAAGAAGATGTAGTAACAAAATTGAAAAATGGTGAAATCAGATGGAAATATGGTATTTGGACTAAAACGAAAGACGATGAGGAATATCGTAAAATTTATCCTGATTCTTAGAATTTATATTAAGAGGAGTAGCAAATCTCTGACCATCTGCCGACATACGTGTAAAAATAGGTCATTCATAGAATAATATCCTTAATTCACAAAATGATGATATAGTAATGGTGATAGTTGATTTAAGGGAAATTTGGATAATAGATGGAAAATTTTACATACGAAAAGAGGCAGAGTGATGGAAAAAGACCCTTTCGCACAACTTATTATTTGGCATGAAGAAGATGAACATGAAAAAATAATAGATAGAATTATGGAAATTCCCCAATCAGATAGAGATTATAATACGGTCAGTTTAATGGCAAGAGCTATGAATAACCTGGAACGTTATGATGAAGCACTTCAACAGCTTTTGAGTATTGCAAAACTAGGTGAGGATGACCCTCTTTGGCATTTTCGCGTGGGCTATTCCTACTATTATCTAGAACAATATGAGGAAGCATTAAGAGAATTTGAAATTACAGATAAGCTAGATCCAGAAGATAGCGATACTTTGACATTATTAGATTGGAGCCGAGGTAAAGTAAATGTTGCAGACAAAACTAAACCATTTGAGCTAAGCATGCAAGATAATGGTGGTGCGTCATTTGAATATTTAAAAGATATGTACATTGATGGATACTACCCTAATTTTCTTGTGGATAAAGTCAAAGCTGAACTAGTTAAAGTTGTTGAATTTTTGGAACAAGGAAATCAAGATATCGAAGAAATTCAATCAAAGCTTGATTTCGCCATCCATGCAATCAATAATCTTGCAGAAGAGTTTGACGAAAATGACAGCGAAATTGAAACAGTTGCCAGAGAATCAATTGCACAAACTGTTGAAGATATTTTAGCCTTTTTTGGTATCGAAATAGAAACAGAAGTAGCCATTCGTGAACGTGATTGGTAGTTTGTTGGGGAAATATAATGCTAATGAGTACATTGCTGAAAAATATGAATTTAAGTATAACTAGGATCAGATGCATTCATATTTTCAAATGATCGAAGAGTTGAATGTTGGTACTTATAAAAAAGAAATTTTTCAAAGTCGGGAAGCAGAGGGATTCGAAAAATGAGCATACCGAATTACAAATTGAAATCAACTTAGAAAATCTCACTCAAATTAAATTGACTTGCATAAAATCCTATTAAGGTTTCATCATCTTGCTTTGCTCCATCATGAACATATAGAGAAATCTAGGCTTACTTGGACAAAATCAAGCTAGTATTAACAAAAGTTGATGAATCAGAATTTGTTGATATCTATATCAACGACAAAAGATTAGTTCAAATACTTAGGGAAATTGAGCTCCCATTCAATGCTAAAATAGCAGGAGAATATAGAGGACTTCCACAAAGTGTAGTGTTTTTTCCATCTAGACATTTCCTTGACGAACCAGACAAATGGTATCTCTATGATGAGAAAGTCTCTATATTAGAATGTGTTTGTGGAAGTCCAGGTTGTTGGGATTTCAATGTTAAGATAACTATTATGGATGATAAAGTCATCTGGAGTGAATTTGAACAACCTAATAGAAGTCTTGATTCAGCAGCTGGGTATTGGAATTATGATATATTGAAGCCATTTGTGTTCGACAGGAAGCAATATGAAGCTCAGATAAGTAAGATGGCTTAATGCTTTTAAAAGACGGTGAATCAATCTGCAGCTAGACTAGAAAGTGGACACGGAGAACCAAGAATGGGAGAATAAAACCAAATCCGTTCGAGGTGTCTAAGATGAAAAAAACATATGACAAAGAGTTCAAATTACAAACGGTACAGATGAAAACCAGATGACCAGGCGTCTCGCGATCTGCAGAAGCGGATTCGAGATCTGGAAGAAGAAAACGAAATTTTTAAAAAGGCGATGCACGACTTCGTAAAAGACCGGCGCTGATCTATTCCTTCATTCATGATCATCGCTTCAAGCTCCGTGTCGCGAAGATGTGCTCTGTTTTTGAAATTTCACGAAGCGTCTACTATACTTGGCGAGAAAACAAAAATAAGGAAACCAAACGTAGTAAAGACCGGAAAAAGATGGAGCAATGGATTCGCCGAATTTTTCTAGATTCTCGTCGACTTTATGGTAGCCGAAAAATCAAAGAAGTGCTGGAACAACAAGACTTTCACGTGTCGGGGAAAACCTTATCACGTATCATGAAGGAACTAGAGCTGAGATCCCGTACGGTTAAAAAGAATAAGGCAACCACCAACTCCAAACATCACCTTCCCGTCTATGACAATGTGCTAGATCGTGAATTCAAAGCAGAAGCCCCAAACCGTAAGTGGGTAGCAGATATTACCTACACATCGATATAATCGATGAGTTCCGCGTCAAAACCGAGTGTGTTATAGTAGTGGTAGGGCAACAGTTCAAGCTGTAATTCCATTAAAATGCACCTCGCGTTATTGGTTATAGGGTCGTGTGGTTACTTCCATTTTACCATTTTTCGCATAGGTGCATTTTTGTTTTTTATCCAATTTTATGGGCTTTTTAAACAGGCTCTTTAATTAATCTTTATCAAATGAAATATCCGTTTTATTGAATTACATTGCAATGGCCTTTCCAATATCTTTGCCTTTATGTCTACCTTCTGTTACTACCCATTTTCGAGGTGTATTCTCATGAAAAGCAAACTACATCAATATACGAGAAAGATGAATCGAATTCAACTTTCTTTGTCTTTTTTCCTTAGAAATACAATCAATTAAAATGTCCCGTTTACCTGAATCAATCCATTTTTTTTGCATGATTTCTATGCGTTTCTTGTTAAAATCAATATATTGAAAATCCAACTGTTTCAGCTTAGGCATGTCTAATAAAAACTCAAACGCTTCCGCCTTGATCTTCGTATTTATTTCATTCAACTCTAAATTTTCCAGATTTGATGCAGTTTTTAAGACATCTATCTCTATCAGCGATTTCATGTTTTTCAGTTCTAATTGTTTCAAGTTATCCATAGCAGAAAAATCGCATAGCTTCTCCACTCTGGATAAAGACAAACTCAAAAACTCCAAATTCTCGAATCTACTCAAGAAGGAAACATCCTCTAGTTTTGCAATGGATGATAGCTCTAACATCTTCAAGGTTCGAACGTTGAGTACATCCAGATCACAATTCACGTTACAGTTATCGATAAGGAGATATTTTATGGGGATCTCTTTGACAAAGTTCAATTGTTCAACTGTACACTGAAGGATTATGCTGCTAAGATTTTTACAGTTTCCTATGGGAGACAAATCATCGAATTTGCCACTTAATTCCAAGTGCTGAAGTTTTTGAAAACTACTTATAAAATCGATAGAAAGTGTTTGGTCAGAATCAATCCTCAAAAATTCCACGTTTTTTAGCGCCTGTAGGTTATGTAAATCTTGCTTTTGTTTCATGCTTAGATGCAAGGCAGTTACGTTTTTCAATCCAGCTAGAATGTCTAGCATTTCATCTGAATAATCCCCTTTTTTTCTGTAACTCCATATGTGCAAAATAAGATCAGGACGATGGGATAGGACCATTTCATCTAATTTTACTAAATCCGCTAATTTATCTGAATCAAAAGCAAAACTGATCGTAGCTCGTCGCCTTAGTTTTTCAACAGCTGCTTTCATTTTTTTAGGCGTCCAAGGCACACCATGCATAGCATGTATCCACTCTTCACTCATAAGTTTACCCCTCGCTTCATTTTTCATATAATTGCAATTGATTGAACTTCATAGATCATATGGGTTATTCTAATATATGGAAATCATTTTTTGATTAAAGTAAGAGGAGATGATACAAAGATGGATAAGGATTTATTGAAACAGCTCACTCTTTGGCATAACAAGAGCCAGCATGCGAAAATCATTAACAAAATTATGGATATACCCGAGGTAGACAGGGACTATGACTTAGTTTGCCTGTTGGCAAGAGCATTGAATAATCAAGAAAATTATAATGAAGCTATCCAATATTTTTTATCTGTGCAAGAGCAAGGCGAGCACGACCCTCTTTGGCATTTCCGAATAGGATATGCTTATTATTACCTTGAACAGTATAAGGAATCGATCGTTGCTTTTGAACAAGCTGTAGCACTAGATCCTGAAGATTCACATGGCAGGACGTTTTTAGAAATGAGCCGCAACGCCGCTGCTAGAGCAGGAAATGAAACCATCCATATAGTAAACGTTGAAAAGGGGATGAGGATTGGGACTGACCCCCGTTTGTTAGAAGTTGAAGAAAAAATAAACCCATTTGGGCTAGTTGCGCATAATAATGGAAGCATATCAATGATTTTAGGTGTTGGCAAATATAAGCATGAAATTTTTCAAACACGAGCCGAAGAAGGATGTGAAGGCAATGGCTATGATTGGGGTTCATTAGCAGCCGTGTTTCTTGAAGAAAAAATGCCTCACTTAGTTGATATTATACGATTTGACCCGGAAGCCGATACGTTCTGCATTTATACAGACAATAAAGAAGCCATACTTAGTTTTGCAATCGCCTTTAAGGAAGCATGTGAAGATGACTCATTAATGAAAGACCTATTTTCACGAGCTGTATTAGATTGATTGGAAATATCAAGGTACAACAGTATCCTCTGTTGCATCGAAATGACATTACCCGATTATCGGTAGTAGAAGCCTTACAGTAGCATATAACTTTCTAGAGGTGTTGAGCGTATGGGAACATGGAGTGCTGAGGTTTTTGGTAATGACACCTCGTGTGAGATCAAGGAATATTTCTATGAGCAGTACAATCGGGGTTCTGAAGTTACTCAAATTGTAAGCGAGTTACAAGAGAAATTTACTTTTAGCTTAAATAATACAGATGATAGAAACAATGTATTATTTGCGTTGTCCTACTGCCTTTGGGAAACGAAATCCTTAGAGGATTCGCTGTTAGAGCAAGTCGCTCAGATCATTGAGAGTGGGAGTGACTTTACTGTCTGTGAACAGCTTGGAGCAAATGCACATTTTATTAACCAGCGAAAAAAGTATTTACATACATTTATCGCCAAAATTAGCGTACCCAAAAGCATAGCAAAAAAGAGGGTCAAGCCACCTACGCAAGTTGAAAGTGATTATCACAATGGCAGCTGCCTTACTTTTCAATATCCCAGTGGCTTATACGGCGGCATTATCATTATCGACAGCGCCTTTTATCGTAACCGAGGTTCAATGCGCATAGCATTCACCGATATTGAACAGCACTCTGAACCCGATTATAACGATTTTCTAGCCTCTCGCCTGACCAACTTCAGCTGGGAGGGAGTATGGGGAGAGGCAAACAAGTATGCCGCCTTTGAGGGTAAGACTGCCCGCATTTCTACCTATCCGTTGAGCTATGATCATGCTAAAGAGCGTGTTTCTTATTTTGAGTATAACGATATGTTCTTCACAATTGTGGGCGAGCTCCCTAAATACACCCAATGCCTACTTGCTACAGTTGGCATTGGAGTCCATTACAATCTTGCTTATCCTGAGTTCGCCATCTCTATGAAAAAGACATTACTATATTGGAAGCAAAATGAAGACCTTTACAGTAAAAAAGTTCCTAAGGAAACGATTACTAAATTAAATAACTTATTAGTCCTCAACAAGTAGCTGTTTACATATTTTCATATCATAATGAATTAACTGAGTCCGTTTTTTGATATCCCATTTGCAGAATATATTCGTGAGGTGCTTCTTGACCGTCGATGCTTTTGAGGGATTAAGCGTTGTTAAAGCCAATAACCTCTTATTTAATGAAACTATCTTATTTGGAAAATTAGAATGCCTAACACGTATTTCTCAAAGGTTGACGATTATTTGGGGTATGGGTAGAATACAGAACCTGAAATCGGCAGCGAAACGTTCTGTAGGCATTAAGTAGCGCAAGGATTTAGCCAAAATGGAGATTCAGCTACTGCTTACACAGTACCTACTTATTCAGGATAAGTTCGATGAACTTGATCTAAATNNTCGAATTAATTGAGCAAATACCGGGTGTAGAACAATTGCTTGCCATTAAAGGAGTAGGCAGAGATACAGTAGCTGGCTTCATTGCAGAGATTGGTGACATAAGTAGTTACCATCATCCGAAACAGATCGCAAATCTGGCAGGACTGAGTTTAAAGGAGAACACAAGCGGGTTAAACACAAAGGACAAACTAATGCAATTAACCTATTGAATGAAAAGTCCTGTCGTCAAGGAGGCCACGCATGGCATGGACCAATATCTGCACTTGCCGAAATGACTTGATATGGTTTAGAAGAAAGGATGATAGAAATGCCAAATGATAATCAAGCTCGTCCTCCTGCTAGTTCCTTTAGAGAAGCTGGTCGTTATCCCATCGACCTGACAGGTCCTCGCAGTCACACTCTTGTCATTCAGCCCGGTGTGGGCAGACTATCCATTGGACCGTCGCAATTGGGGAAGAAGGCAGATCTTCACGTTGCGCCTGATGCCTTAATCGATTGGACCGTATTCGATGCCTTTGCCACTCCGGCGGGCTCGCCCTGGCCGCGATTTCTGCACTATACAGGCAGTGACGCAGGCTTTTTTGATTGGGCACAGAAACGTCCCATTGAAGAGATGACGTGGGCTCCGATCCTGTTTGCAGACACGGTGGCAGACGCCAGACAATCCAATTTGCATGGCTTGCATATCGAGTTGGACCCGTCCGGGGGGCGTCTGAGCCTGAAGCTTCCGAAGCGGCATTTCCCCCTGAGCGTGTCCGGCGATCTATCACGCTTCTCGGCCACTGGCGATATGCCATATTCTCTAACACTAGCGCCGCGCACTAGCCGACGCAAGAATGATACTTCTTACTTGCTGCCCGACCTGGGTGAATTGCACCAAGTGACGAGCCTGACGCTACGGAACGCGCCGCTAAGACAGCCCATTTCGCTGGAGTGTCTGAACCGGTTCCCAAACCTTAACTCACTGAGTTTGTGGGGGAACTTCTGTGACATGGACTTGCTGGCTCGTCATGCCCGGTTAACAAATCTGGAGCTACGCTTCATGCCAGATTTGGGGGACTTGCCGCCCTTGAACACATGGCCGTTGCTTGACAGATTTATCGCCTACAATGTGGAAGAGATCGCGGGCAAGCGCCTAAAGCAGCAAATGAAAACACGCGATAAAACACGCGCGTGGACCGACCATGCTTCAGTGAGCCAATTGCGAAAGCCTGAGTGGTGGACGACCGAGTTTGGCCGCCCGTTCTCGTCCTGGCCTAAACGTCTGGCCAAGCTGGCTAACGAAGCTTACAACATTGCACAGGCAAACTTGGCCCAGGCCCGAAGCATGGCCGATGCCGAGGCGGCCATTACCGCTTTCACCGTGCGCTTCAATACCCTCAAAGGTATCGAAACCACCGAACGAGAAGACATTGGTGAAGCGGTATGGCAACTCAGCCAGTCTGATCACCTGATTGGCCAGCCTATAACAGAGCAGATGGCTCAGCGCTGGTTCGATGCAGTGCGCGATTACTAAATGAAATGAGGAAATGAACGGGCACTAAGAAATCGGCAAATTTCGAGCAATTCTATGAGAGTATTTGGTTAAGAGTTGCAGTATCCAGCATAAGGGTGTTCAACCGGTAGGAGGAATTATGAATAAGAAATGCAGTGAATTCATTAGTTGGACTAAAGATAATGGATGGGATATAACTGATAAATCTGAATATGAATTAAATTTAAATGATAGTATAGCATCAAGGTATAAAGAAATTCCCGAAGGTTATCTAGATTTTTTAAAAAGGGTTAAAGAATGCATAACGCCTAGTGAGAAAACATGGTTTATATGTGAGGATGAGTATAATAATAACTCGGATAGTGCATTTAAATGGAATGAATTTGAAGAGTTAAGCTTAGAAGCAACAGAGAATGATGAGGAATGGAAATCAGAAATAATTTCATGGTGGGATAAATATCTACCCATAGTTATGTCAGTTGATGATGGATATTCATTCTATGCAATTGATTTAACGAATGATATAGGTGCTATTGTACAAGGATGTGAACCTGAATTCGAAGAAGTAGAAAAAATAGCAAATAGTCTTGAAGATTTTTTTCAATTAATCATGTCTAATACAATAGAGATGCAATAGAAAAACAATGCATAAAAACAGTAGTATATGAAATGAATCAGCTGAAAATTAAGTAGGCTGGTTCATTATTTTTTAGTAGGGCTAGTACTAGCGTAGCTGTCACAAACCGCAAATTAATGGAAAACAAATAGCAATAACGGACAGCTCACAGGCTGAAAACCTCATCTAAAAATGGCGGAGGCTAATCTGGTATAGTTCAAAACAATAAACTAATGCGAAGTACAGAATTATGTTGTATTAAAATAGGATGTAAAGGAAGATTTATTATGAATATTAGTATTTCGGAACATTGGAATCTTGAAAA